>CAYOFK010000138.1:0-7929 GCA_964403185.1 uncultured Rikenellaceae bacterium
GTCAGAGCAGCTTAAAAAATTCGATAAACAAAAGATCATCCAAAGAAAAAACAGGGGGAAACTGGTGCGGGTGGCACTCGTTGGATATACAAATGTTGGAAAATCAACCTTAATGAATCTTTTGAGCAAATCGGATATATTTGCCGAAAATAAGCTTTTCGCCACCCTCGATACCACTGTCAGGAAAGTTGTTTTTCAAAACCTTCCATTCCTTTTGTCAGATACTGTTGGTTTTATAAGAAAACTTCCCCATCACCTGATTGAATCGTTTAAATCCACTCTGGATGAAGTTCGTGAATCTGATATTCTGGTGCATGTTGCGGATAGTTCACATCCCAATTTTGAGGAGCAAATTACAATTGTCAGAAACACACTTAAGGAATTGGGAGTTGGGGATAAGCCATCTTTGCTGGTTTTTAATAAAACAGATGCCTATACCTTTGAACAAAAAGATGCCGATGACCTCACTCCTTTGAAAAAGGAAAACGTCACACTTGAACAACTGCAGAATAGCTGGTTCGTAAGGGAAAACAGGCCCAGTCTGTTTATTTCTGCAAGAGAGAGAACAAACATTGATTCCTTGAGAGAAACCCTTTATGAAATGATCAGGGACATCCATACAAAACGGTATCCTTATAATGACTTTCTGTATGAACTTCAGGAATCATGATCATGCCGGTTCGCCGGACCGCTTAAACTATCCTGGGCATCCGGGGAAACGGTCCGGTTTTGATTCCAATCAGAAGAAACGGCCAAACCGGACCCGAAAATAGAACCATTAAATTCCTGCAAATTATAACAAACTGTCCGTCCAGTGAAAACTGCGACCGCCGGATGCCGGCAGAAAGGTCATTATCCCCTTATGCAGCATTATTACAGGAAGAAAATACGCGCCCCGTTACAAGGAGTACTTAAACAAAATTCTTTTTTATAAGAACCTCTGCGATCTGAACGGCATTGGTTGCCGCTCCCTTTCTCAGATTATCTGAAACAATCCAGAGGTTCAGAGCATTTGGAAGGGACGTATCCTTTCTGATCCGGCCTACAAAGACCTCATCTTTTCCTTCGGCTATAATGGGCATGGGGTAAACGTTATTTCTAATATCGTCCTGTACGGTCACTCCAGGAGTATTATTAAGAATGGAAATAACCTCTTCAATTTCAAAAGGCTTTTCAAACTCTATGTTCACTGATTCGGAGTGCCCGCCTTGCACAGGGACCCTGACAGCAGTGGCAGTGATCTTCAGGTTGGGATCGTTAAGTATTTTTTGTGACTCCTGCACCATCTTCATTTCCTCACGGGTGTAACCATTATCCAGAAAAGCATCAATATGGGGCAGGCAGTTTTTATCGATAGGATGTGGATAGAAACGGTTTTCTGACGCACCTTTCCGTTCAGATTCCAATTGCCTGATAGCTTTGATCCCGGAACCGGAAACCGACTGGTAGGTGGATATGACGGACCGGCGAATAGTAAATTTCCGGTGAAGGGGTGCCGCCACCATCACAAATTGAATGGTTGAACAATTGGGATTTGCAATGATCATGTCAGTCTTCTCCAGCAGGTTCCCATTGATCTCAGGGACGATAAGCTTTTTATCAGGGTCCATACGCCAGGCCGAAGAATTATCAATAACGCGGCTGCCTCTGTCAGCAAATCCGGGTGCCGCCACCAGGGACAGATCATCACCGGCAGAGAACAGAGCGATATCAGGAGAAAACCTGAGTCCCTCATCAAGTGATTTAACTTCATATTCGTCTCCACTGAAGGATACTCTTTTATTCAGTTTTGAAGCTACAGGCATAAATTCGGATACAGGAAACTGGCGTTGTTCCAATACTTCAATCATAGTTCTTCCTACCAAACCTGTGGCTCCAACAATGAGAAGTTTCATGTGTTTATATTTATTTTCAATGGTCACATGGAACTCACAGAACAAAATTTAATCATATCCCTGTGGGTTAAAATATATTAAATTTTGTTATGTTCGTTTCAGGTGTTTGTTTTTTACGGAAAATTCGGCATAAATTTTATAATTAATATTGGATTAGAAGTAAGAAAAAGAAAGTTTCTCAATAAGATTTAATAGATTTTTTGAGAACCGGGCTGGGGAAAATCCAACTCATCACTCATACCTGATGTTTTTAAAAAGATTTTTGTTCCACATCCTCTGGCTGTTACCAATAAGTGTTACAGGGCAGCTTACCGATGATTTTGAGCATGGATCCTTGTCAAACTGGATACAGAGCACTCCGGGAAGATGGGAAATCAGTGCGGAAAATCCTCTTGCCGGCAGCTTTTCCTTGCATCATTCTTATAATAATCCTGTGTCGGGACATGATGGTATCTCTTTGCCGATTCCCGGCTTGCAGTTAAACGGAAACCAAACGGCATGGCGGTTTAAGATCAAACATTCTTATCCTCCTTCTGCAGCAAATAACTGGGCAGTATTTCTTATTTCAAACAGGGAAGCTTCAGACATGGTTCCACAGGGAACAGCAGACGGATACATAATTGGGGTAAATTATTCAGGTTCAGATGATCATGTAAAGCTCTGGAAAAGTAAAGCAGGATCAACCGGGCCCGTAATAGAAACCTGGTTTAACTGGCAGTCACTGGTTTCCACAGAGAAAACAGTATTTTTTGAGATTATACGTTCAGAATTAGGTTTGTGGAGCATCGTGATCGACACAACCGGCACAGGAAATGAATGGTTTCATATTGGTTCGGCAACCGATCCTGAACTTTTTCAGCCTTTATATTTCGGGATCTATTATGAATATTCATCCGCACAGGACCGGAAACTCTGGTTTGATGACCTTGAGATTACCGGGATATTTGTGGAAGATACAGTGCCCCCCAGGGTCCGGACCTTAAATATACTTCATCCACAAACCCTGGTTTTACAGTATGATGAACCGGTGAGAAAATTGTCTGCGACCGACAGTCTGAAATTCCGGGTGGACCGGTCCATCGGTCATCCTGCAGATATTCTCAGCCCTGATCAGGCAACACAATGGCTGATATTCAATGAACCTTTTTCTAACGGGGAGTTTTATAATCTGTCCCTGGGGAGAATTAAAGATCCCACCGGAAATGAATTGCCGGATACTGTCATCCGGTTTGAATACCATATACCGGCCCCGTATGAACTGGTAATCAATGAGATCATGGCAGACCCCATTCCTCCAATTGGTTTGCCTGAGTCGGAATATATCGAAGTATTAAATACTTCCGGTTACGATTTGCTGGCATCGGGATGGAGCATCGGTGTGGGTGCTCATCTGAAACCGATCCCGATTTTTTATATTCCCGGCGGGTCATACGGGTTGTTAATATCCCGGAGTGATACGGCAGGGTACAGGGAATTTGGTACTGTTATTGATCTGGACGGATTGCCAGCCCTTACAAATGCAGGTCAAACCATAACCATTTACAATCAGAACAAACAGGTCATTTCTTCCATTACTTATAGCGTGGATTGGTATGGTGATGATCTGAAATCAGATGGGGGATGGTCATTAGAGCAGATTGATCCCTTGTATCCATGCGCTGAGGCCACAAACTGGAGGGCCTCTGTCGACATTTCGGGGGGAACTCCCGGACGGCAGAATTCTGTGCTCTCCTCCAATACGGATCTCGGGGCGCCGGAAGTTATCAATGTTTTTATCATGGACAGCACCCAACTCATGGTCGGCTTCAATGAAATCTATAGCAGGTTAAAGGCAGGGGATCCGGACAACTTCAATGTGGACCAGGGTATTGGCGCCCCTGACTCGGTCACATTAATTTCTCCCGGTTTCAACAGATTGATCTTACACTTTCAAAAAGAGTTTGAACCGGGCATTGAGTATGTCCTCTCCGTTGGATCCGGACTTACAGACTGTGCAGGCAATGCAGTTGAGTCCGGGCAGATCCGGTTTGGATTTCCATCATCCTGTGACAGTCTTGATGTAGTGATAAATGAGGTCCTTTTTAATCCCCTGGCAGGAGGTAATGATTTTGTTGAATTGTATAACCGCTCAGATAAGATCCTGGATCTGGGGACCCTTTCGGTGGCAACAAGGGATGCTCAGGACGGATCCGTTAAATCAGCACAGATGATAAGCGGCCATGGCCTTTTAATGTTTCCCGGAGATTATGTAGTGCTTACTGCAAGCAGTGAAAGTGTTTTACAGTTTTACTGGACCAGTGATGAAAATCAATTCATAGAGCTCAATAAGATGCCTGCTTATTCGAACGATAAGGGGACTGTTGTTCTGTTGACAAAGTGGCTGAATATTATTGATGAATTCAGATATGCAGAATCCATGCATCACGCATTACTGAAATCTGGAGAAGGGGTATCTCTGGAGCGGATCCACCCGGATCTGCCCACTTCGGATCTGTTAAACTGGCATTCGGCAGCAGAAAGCGTTGGATTTGCCACTCCTGGATTAATCAATTCCCAATTCGCTGATAAAGTGGCAGGTACAGATCCGGTTTGGGTCAATCCTGAAATTTTTTCTCCCGATAATGACGGACATGATGATGTGGTTTTCCTGAATTATGAGTTTAAGGAGCCTGGATATGTTGCCAATGTTATGGTTTTTAATTCGCAAGGGAGGCTCATCAGAAGATTGGTGAATAATCAACTCTGTGGTACAAGCGGAAGCTTTATCTGGAATGGAGAAGATGACGGGGGGCAGCGTGCAGGGATTGGAATATATGTTATATTCCTGGAAGTTTACAATCTTAAAGGGGAGGTGAAAGCCTATAAAAAGACCTGTGTACTGGCCACACGGTTTTAGCTGCTGTTTCCAGTCTTGATTTTTGGAATAATAAATGCCAGCGGTATCGCAAGCACCGCCAGAAGGTTTGCAATTAAGAAGGTATTTTCAAGGCCGATTGTATCGGCAAGCACACCGACCAGCAACAACATCAAAGAACTTACGCCAAAATTAAGGGTCATGAATATTCCATTCAGAAAAGGCAAATGTTCTGAATCCAGCTCATGAATAACAGTCAGCATTATCGGGCTGGTGGAGATCAGGAAGAATCCTGTAAGAATGAGCAGCGGAAACGACAGGAACTCAATATCCTGCATAAACAGCCACATGAATAATGGGCTGAGCAAAGTGATGATCACCATGGCTGTTTTGCGGCCTATCTTATCCGAGATGGTTCCCGCCACATAGGTTCCCGCCACCCCGGCCAGTTGCACTGCCGCAAGTGCACTGCCTGCATACCAAAGGGAATGTCCTTTTTCTGTAAGATAGACGGAAAGATAAAAAGTGAGAGAGGATTTCATTGCAGCCCTGAAGAGCAATATAAGACCCAGGGTTAAAAAAACCGTAGCGAATTGTCTGAAAACAGCCATATACCTGACCTTCTTTTTTTGTTTTCTGAAGTCTTCCCTGATGCTGATCTTTCTGAACCTGAAGTACAATATCAGTGATGCAGCCAGACCAAAAGGGATCAACTTAAAGGAACCATCCAGTCCCCAATACGTCACTGCACCCACAATGATCAATGGCCCCAGGGTTCTGGCAAGTTCTCCCCCCACCATAAAAAGGCTCATCCCCCGCCCCAGGTGGTCTCCCGAGATCTCTTTGATCATCACAGGTGCGGGTACATGAAAAAATGTTGAGGAAATTCCTGCCACAAAAAGCAGGATAACAAGAATGGTATAATTTGGTGCCCATCCGATAAAACTCATCGCAACGGTGGTTACAGCCGGTGCAAAAATAACCAGAAACCGGATTCTCATGTTCTCGGCCAGAATACCCACGAAAGGATTAAAAATGGAGGGGATCCTTTGAAAAACCGATAATGCGCCGGCAAGGGAAAGACTGATCCCAAGCTTTGAAATTATCAGAGGTAATATGGGTGCAAGGAATGATGAATAGATATCATGCAGGAGATGGGTTATGCTAATGACCAGCACATCCCCGGTCTGAAAGGTCTTTGGCGGTTCAGGTGAATCTGCTTTTCTTACTGTTTTCTCCGGCTCCTGGGTCATGCTTATAATTCAGAGATCAATTGCGCCATGATCAGGGTCATTTTTTCCTCAGAGCGATTTGCTACCACCTGAACGGCTTCATGGGTGATAGTTTCGATTTTTCCGGCCACACCGAGGTCGGTTATGATGGAAATTGCAAAGCAGGCCACTCCCATTTGGTGTGCTACAATGGTTTCCGGAGTGGTTGACATGCCAACAGTATCCGATCCGATTATCCTGAAGTATCTGTATTCTGAAGGAGTTTCAAATGTGGGTCCTGTTGTGGATGTATAAATGCCTTTTTGTATTTTGATTCCCTTTTCCCGTGCGATAATCTCAGCTTTTTGGATGAGATCTTTGGAATAGGTTTTACTCATATCGGGGAAACGATTCCCAAATTCCTGTATATGGGATCCTATAAGTGGATTGGGAAGAAGGTTAATGTGATCGGTAATGATCATCAGATCGCCCGTTTCAAAATCAGGATTCACACCACCACTCGCATTTGAAACAAACAGGTATTGAATACCCAGAAACCTCATAACCCTGACAGGGAATGTGATTTCTGCCATTGAGTAGCCTTCATAATAGTGGAACCTCCCCTGCATGGCCACAACCTTTTTTTGTCCAAGGCTTCCGAAGATGAGCTTCCCCTTATGTCCCTCTACCGTAGAAACAGGGAAATTTGGGATGATGTCATATTCAAGAACATGTGCAATTTCTATATCTTTTACCAGGCCTCCAAGCCCGGTTCCCAGAATGATCCCGACCTCAGGGCTAAATGGAGCTTTTTCCTTAAGATAAGATACTGTTTCGTTTATTCTTTGCAACATAATTTACAATTTGATTGGTAAAGAGATCCTCTTCATTTCCAATAAAGGATACCCTGATGGGAACATAGTACCATGCCCGTTCCATTGGGTGTACAATATTATGAAACTTTTGCAGCCTGATGGCATCTTTTTCGGTTGTGACAATGATTTTTTTCGGACTTTCAAGTTTATTAAAACTATCCAGAATGTGGTAGATGTCCTTTAAACTGAAAGTGTGATGATCGGGATACTTCAATTCAGTAATTTTGGGTGAATAACCACGGATGTATTTCTTAAGGAGCCTTGAATGTGCAATACCGGTTACCATCAGAATATCAAACTTATTTTTTCTGAATTCATCCCTGTCAACTGTCTCTCCATCGTGTTCATAAACATGAAATAATCCATCGTATTTAATGGAAGTAAAATAGAGGGTTTGGTATGCAAAAAGCCTGAGATCTTTCTGAATGAGCCGTTGATCGATGGGTTTGATATTTTCCGGGCATTTGGTTACAACCACTATATGAGCCCTTTTTTTCTCACATACCGGTTCTCTCAATCTTCCAAAGGGAAGAAAGTTTTCAGAGGAGACGGGACTGTTGTAGTCAATGAGGAGAATTGATAAGCCCGGTTTCACATAGCGGTGCTGGAAGGCATCATCCAGAAGGATCACATTAAGTCCGGCATCATTTTTAAGCATTTCCTGTATTCCATGTACCCGTTTTTTATCCACTGCAACCGTGATATCCGGGAATTTCCTTTTAATTTGAAGCGGTTCATCCCCTGCCTCCTCAGCAGTGGATGATGTGTGCACATAGCGAAAATTGTTGGTAGAACGCTTATAACCACGACTCAACGTTGCCACTAAAAAACGATCTTTCAGGATTGAAACCAGGTATTCTGTAAACGGGGTTTTCCCGGTTCCTCCTGCAGTGAGATTGCCAACAGAGATCACCGGAAGGTCAAACTCTTCAGATTTCAGTAAATGCAAATCGAACAGTGCATTTCTAATACCAACAGCGATCCCGTAGATCAGAGAAAATGGCCAGAGAAAATACTCATAAAATCTTTTTGACGGATTCACAGCAGCCTTTCAGTTTATAAAAAGAGAATGTACACAGGGTTCAATATATTTC
>CAYOFK010000139.1:0-7854 GCA_964403185.1 uncultured Rikenellaceae bacterium
CAACCCGGGGGTCCGGGCATCGCAACAAGCAGGTTTTGGCGGAGATTTTGCCCGGCTAAAGACCACTCAAGTGCACCAATCCCTCGCAGGAGGGAAATGAAGTCCTGCAGGACGAATTCAGCGAAGCTAATCCAGGATATCTGCCTGAAGTTATCTTGTCCGGATCCTGATCTCCTGGCCCGGATGGATGTTTTCCGATCCGGTCATGTTATTAATTCTCAGAATGTCCTGTTCTGTAACACCGGGATATTTTTTGGCAATATCCCAGACCGTGTCTCCGTATTTCACTTTATAGTAAACGTAATTGCCTTGATTTGGGGAGGCCGGCTCTGATATTTTTGTCGATGCCACTACTGATTTGCCAATCGACCTTTGTTTTTCCTCAAAGCTCATATTATTGATCTTCTTGTATTCATTGGCTTTTGAAGGGGGCACATACACAATCAGTTTTTGCCCGGTTCTTATCAGGTTTCTCCTGATCCCATTCCAATATCTGAGGTCAGAAAGTCCAACATGATACCATTCCGCAATGTATCCCAGATTATCACCGGATTTAACCTTATAGGTGAGTTTTGTTTTTCCGGTGGGAGGAGAATGTACATAGGCCGTCCTGGTTGGCTTTATAACTGTATTTCCGGAATTAAAGAATTGAGCTTCCTTATAGTGATATATAGAGTCCTGTAAATCAATGAAATCGGATGTATATTCAAGTGGGATACGCAGGGCATAGCTTTGGCTTTTACCGGGAATAACATCTCTTCGATACTGGGGATTTAAGTCCCTTAATGCCTTCAGAGGGATCTTCAACACTTCAGAGACCTGTTTCAGGTGGAGATTGTCATGAACCATAATCGTATCCGTAGTCAGAGGAATGCTAACCGGTTTCGGTTTCAGGTTGTGCAAGGCATAATAATTCATCGCATAGGTTGCAGCAATATAGGCGGGTACATAGCCTCTTGTTTCCCTGGGCAGGTAGTAATATATCTCCCAGTAGTTGGTTTTCCCTCCGGTCCTTCGAATAGCCTTATTCACATTTCCCGGTCCACAATTGTAAGCGGCGATAACCAGGGTCCAGTCCTGATATATCCTAAACAGGTCTTTCAGATAACTTGCAGCAGATTGTGTTGCCCTGAGCGGATCGCGACGCTCATCAACCAGGCTGTTTATAGTCAGACCATACATCCTGCCTGTGCCATACATGAATTGCCACATTCCTGTTGCCCCCACTCTTGAAACTGCTCTTGGATTCAGGGCGGATTCAATAACGGCCATGTATTTCAATTCAATAGGCAGATCATTATTCTCAAGAATCTCCTCAATCATTGGAAAATAAAATTGGGACAATCCCAGCATGGTCTCCAGTTGTTCCTTCTTTTTCCCCGTATATACATGGATGTAATTTCTCACAATCCTGTTAAACGTAAGTGGGATGATGGTGGGAATTTTTTCCAATCGTTCCATATAAACCGAATCGGGATATACTGAGGGAAAGGTTTCATTTTCAAAGTTCTCCATCCATTTTGAACTGTCCTGCAACTGGATGGACTGAGCATACCAGAGATTCATCAGGCTATCCAGATTGTCCTGGAAACCGGTCATTTGAATGCCCTCTGTGCCTGGTATGGAATCCTTCGTCTGAAAGGCCTCTGCCCCGGTGGTTACCAACAACCAGAAACTCATAAACAAGGATGCTAATTTAAAGGTATGTTTCATTCGTAATAATTTGATGTTCATTAACAGGTGCACTATCGCCCGGTAATCAGAAACTAACATTCAGGGCCATTCCTCCTGCATAATTGGCGCCGGGCAATTGATACAAGTCCGGTGCGATATTCATGCTGATATCATCAGAAATCTCATAGTAAAAAAGATGGGCATCAACATTTGCATCGATCACATTCATAGCGTACCAGATAGCTGTCAGCAAGAAGGAAAGATCACGGTACCGGCGGTAATAATTCATATTATTCTCCAATTGATTACGAAACCACTCTTCGTCCTCCCTGCTAAAAAGTGTGGAACCCAGTGACCGGTCAAAAGTTTCCGGATTTAAACCCGGCCCAATAAGATTGAGGTAGCTGTTTGTTTCAGCAGAAAGGTCTTTAAAATCGATCAAAGCCTGCTTGAACTCATTGTATTTGCTTGTATTGAAATATACAAAATAGCCCATTGTAGCAAATCCGGCATACACTACAGGGATTTTCCAGTATTTTTTATTATATGCCTGTCCAAGACCAGGCAGAACAGCAGAATACAGGGTCGCTTTCCGCGGCGAGTGTTCCTTTTCAACAACAACCACACTTTTATTCTCAAAGTTCTCCTGTGCATTCAGGCTATGCTGGGCTATCATGCCAGCCAGCATGAATAATATGACCACCTTCATCTTCCCCTCATTTTAATATTCAGTACAAATATATAGCAAACGAGGCAAATAAGGGTTTTGGTGTCTCTGAATTAAAGTTTTTTAACTTTGTTGTCCGGGGAAAATCAAAATATATTTGTGTAATGAAAGGCCAGGCACTACAGCTACAAAGCGTTAACAATACATTTATTTATAAGCTTGATCTTAAAATCGTCTGGCAAGTAAGTTCAATCTGTTAGCATAACATAACAATAGATGCCGTTGTTTTTGCAACAGTCCCGATTCAGGATCTGTGTTTGTCAAAAACGCCCATGATCCTTTCAAGTTCTTTAGCGTCTTGAAAAGGGATGACAATCTTACCTTTGCCCTGTTCATTCATTCGAAACTGAACCTCTGTATTAAAATAACTTGACAAATGCTGTTGGAGTTCTTCAAAGTCCCGGATGATCTGCTCTTTCCGTTTCTTTTTATCAGGGTCTTTTGTTTTTTCCTTATTGATACTTCTTACAAGTTCTTCAACTTTCCTGACTGAAAGATCCTTATTGATGGTCTTGTAAAAGGCTTCTATCTGTACCTCAGCGTCTTCAATATTGACCAGCGTACGTGCATGCCCCATGGATATTTTCTTATCCCTGATACCGAGTTGTATTTCGGCAGGCAATTTTAATAAACGAAGATAGTTAGAAATGGTAGAGCGTTTTTTCCCCACCCTGTCACTCAGGTTTTCCTGGGTAAGCCGGCACTCTTCGATAAGCCTCTGGTATGAAACAGCAACCTCAATGGCATCCAGATCTTCCCTTTGAATGTTCTCAACAAGCGCCAGTTCAAGCATGGCCTGATCATCTGCTGTACGGATATATGCCGGAATCTTAACCAGTCCGGCCATTGATGCTGAACGATACCTGCGTTCACCGGTAATCAACTGATACATCCCGTTCTCCAATATCCTCACCGTAATTGGCTGGATAATTCCCAACTGCTTAATGGATGACGCCAGTTCCATCAAACCCTCTTCATCAAATTTTGATCTGGGTTGAAAGGGATTGGTTTCTATTTTCTCAATTTCAATCTCATTTATGGCTCCCGGTTTATCGATCCTTTCAATATCTGCATCATCAATCAAAGCGCCAAGTCCCCGGCCCAATGCATTTTTCCTTGCCATATCAATTCAAATTAATGTGATTATCATCCAAAATTCCCTGGGGTGTTGTTATGGAGGATTCCGCCAATATTAATCCAGAACCTTTGCGGAGCCGGGAATTCTGGTTTTTTCATTTTTCTGCAGCAATTCTCTTGCCAGGTTCAGGTAGTTCACTGAGCCTTTGGAGGCAGCATCATAAAGCAGCGCCGGTTTCCCAAAACCTGGAGCCTCACTAAGTTTCACATTCCTCTGGATGATGGTTTCAAAAACCATATCCTGAAAATGCTTCCTGACTTCCTCAACAACCTGGTTAGAAAGCCTGAGTCGTGAGTCATACATGGTCAGAAGAAACCCTTCAATTTCCAGGTCCGGATTCAAACGGGTTTGTATGATCTTGATGGTATTCAGAAGCTTACCCAGTCCTTCAAGGGCAAAATACTCACATTGAACAGGGATGATCACTGAATTTGCAGCAGTCAATGCATTTACTGTCAACAGTCCGAGAGAGGGTGAACAATCAATGAAAACAAAATCATAATCCTCCTCAACAGCCCCCAGCACCTGTTTAAGTTTCATTTCACGGCTTGGAAGATTCAGCATTTCAATTTCCGCACCAACCAGGTTAATATTTGATGGGATCAGATAAAGGCCATCCACTTCACTACTTAGAATAATATCTTTGGCATTAACACCATCCACCAGGCATTCATAAATGCTGGTTTTAATATTCCGGACATCAAAGCCAATACCTGATGTGGCGTTCGCCTGAGGATCAGCATCCACTATCAGAATTTTAAATTCAAGGGCAGCCAGACTGGCAGCCAGATTCATAGCTGATGTTGTTTTTCCAACACCTCCCTTCTGATTTGCTATGGCAATAATTTTTCCCATTGTATCTCCTTTTTTCTGCATAATAGCAGAAGTTCCAATTAAAGTTTCAAAGTTAAAACAATAAATAATGAGTATGATTTGCTATTAAAACAGACTTGTAAACATTTTTTTTTCAATTATGAACATATTATGAACAGCATCCGATTGACAAAAAGTCCCACAGTGCCTGTATTATCTGTATTTCAGGTCTGTGCAGAAAATGTTAGTTAAATTTTATCTGCCAGGATTTATCACAAGTTATTTTTTTTTTGTTTCTTGATAAGGCCTAAGCACTTCGGCCCCTTAACAGATATCCGCCCTCCAGGAAGGTGGCTTTCTGACTCAAATTAAATTCCTGTCTATGGAATATTCAAATCCCGAAAAAGATTGGCATGTAATTATTAACCCTAATGCAGGGCACCGGAAAGGGGAAAAAGACTGGAAGTATATTTCAAGTCTTCTGGACCGGCATTTTCACTATGGCCATATATTTACAAAAGAACGGCATCACGCCATAGCACTTACTCAGGATTGCATACGAAAGGGGTTAAGAAACCTGATAGTGGTGGGCGGTGATGGCACTATCAATGAGGTTGTCAACGGCATTTTTCTGCAAAAGGATGTGCCTGCTGATCACATCACCCTGGGCGCAATTCTGGTGGGCACGGGCAACGATTGGGGACGTATGTTTGGGATCCCAAAATCATATGAGGAAGCGGTAGCCGTTTTGCACAGGAAAAAAACATTCAGGCAGGACACCGGAATACTTCGCTTTTATAATAATGACTGCCAGACTGAAAGATATTTTATTAATATGGCCGGACTGGGATTTGATGCAGTTGTTGCAAAGAGAGCAAATGTTCAAAAGGACCGGGGCAGATCAGGAATAATCCTGTATTTCCTGAACATACTGACCAATCTTTGGAAATTCCATCATATTCATACTCATATCCGGGTGGATGGACAGGAATTGAAGGATGATGTGTTCACAATGAGCATCGGCATTGGACGATATTCGGGGGGTGGCATGATACAAACTCCGGATTCCATACCGGATGATGGCATGTTTGATGTAACAGTTATTAAAAAAATGGGCAAACTGCAGATCATTAGAAGCCTGCCTCTGCTCTATAATGGTAAAATTCTGAAACACCCCAGGGTTGTCTCCTTCAGAGGGAAGAAGATTTTCATTCAGAGTGAATCTGAGATCCAGCTTGAAGCAGATGGAGAATCGCTTGGCCATTCTCCGGTTGAACTTGAAATCATTCCACAAAGTTTATGCGTGATCACCGGGGATCATCAGTTCTGATCAACAGGTTTGATTTCAAATAACTTCGGCCAGTTTTTGCCGGTGATGAACAAACGGTGTTTTTGATGGTCGTATGCAATGCCATTCAAAACATTGGTATCTTCATTTATATCCTCCTTTTTGAGCAGACCGGAACAATCAATATACTTTAAGACCTTGCCAGTTTCCGGATCGATCAGTGCAATGATATCCTTTGTGTAAATGTTTGCATAAACGATCCCATTGATAAACTCCAGTTCATTCAGCTTATTTACCGGCCCCCTGTTATCAAATACTTCAATCCTTGATAACTCTCCGAAATTGTCCGGTTCGATAAATCGCAGATAATGCGATCCGTCACTCATAATGATTTTCTCACCATCAAATGTAATGCCCCATCCCTGGGTTGCATAGTCCACCTTCCGGAGAAATTTAAAGGATTCTTTATCGTAAATAAATCCAAAGCCGGAGGTCCAGGTGAGTTGGATGATCTTGTCATCAAACACACAAATCCCTTCTCCGAAAAGGTCCGGGGGCAGGTTCAGACTGGCCAGCAACTCTCCTGATTCAAGTTCCAGCTTCCTTAAAGAGGAGGCTCCCCGGACTCCGGTGCCTTCGTACAGGAAGCCATCAACAAATATCAGTCCCTGTGTATAGGCGGCCGGATCATGCGGATAGGTGTTCAGGACCTGACATTTTGTGGTTTCGGGTATCAGATCAGAATTCAGAATTACTGAAATGGAAGACCGTGAAAGAATTTTTCCTGAAGTAAAAACCTCAGCGCTAATCTTCCTGCTCCCGGGATTTGCAGATTTGGAATCCCATTCCGTGATGAAAGAAGGTCCGGTAAAACTTGCCAGGATGTTCCCTTCCAATGTGATCCTGATTGAATCATATTCCATTCCTTCATCAGGATTCTCAAGCCGGATCCCGATCTGGTCTCCAACTCTGTGAACAGACCCGTCTTCAGGGGTTTCAAACACCAGTTTTATCCCGGGCTGGTGAGCAGGCTTAGAGGTGGCAACACCAGAGGCTGATCCGGAATCATTTTTGCTGATCTGATTCTGACATCCAGTCTGGATGAACCCAATCATCAGGAGCAAACAGTAATAAATAAAAGATTTTATTCTGCAATTCATTTCCTTTTCTTTCCAAAGAGCATATTAAATTTTGATCTGAAATAGTACTTCTCAATTTTATCTGCATTTTTGTAATACCCTTCGGGATCAAGCATTTGCCAGATACTCCCCCAATCAGGGAGTCCCCCAATGTTCTTATCATCAATATAAATATCGGCATTGATCTTTCTGCTTATCGAATCATCAAAAACTTCTTCGGGATAGTTTTTATTAATGGCATAAAACTCCAAATCGCGTTTCCTGCAGAAATCAATTGCCTCCTCAAGCTCAGGACCCGTCCGGAAAGTCCAGAGGATCAATTGACATCCGTGTTCCTGCATGATTCGCAGAGTGTCAATGGCAAATAACTTTTCCGCGCCCACTTTTGGATATGCATGCTCAACTATGGTGCCGTCAAAATCAACCGCAATTTTCAAATTCAGAAATTTCTTTTCCATCCGCATTCTACATTAGCATTGGGGTAAAATTAATGAACTCTTATGACTAATGAAACTTCAAGTCTAAAAAACAAAATGTTGCCTGCCAGTCAGAGAATCATAACGGCAGGAAATCAAAAGCAAATTATTATGGTAAAAATATCAGAGATTCATGTATTTTTGGTTTGGTTATTATTTATTGTGAAGAAGCATATACCAAATATCATTACCGCTCTCAATTTAAGCTGTGGCTTTATTTCCATTTTATTTGTTCTTGCGGGGGATCCCATAACAGGTGCCTACATAATCTTTCTGGCTGCCATTTTTGATTTTTTTGACGGTTTTGCCGCCCGCCTGCTGGGTGCTTATTCCGAAATCGGCAAACAACTTGATTCACTTGCAGATATGGTAAGTTTTGGTGTGGCTCCTGCACTTCTGTTTGTCACCATTATTAAAAGCACCATCGAACTGCCTGAAACCAATGCCGGAATATCCGGATTTGTTGAAAGTTTCATCGTTTTTTCACCTGTCTTATTGGTTCTTGCCTCGGGTTTCAGGCTGGCACGGTTTAACATTGATGAGAATCAGGAAAGGGAGTTTATTGGTTTGCCCACACCGGCTTCAGGTATATTTTTTTC
>CAYOFK010000140.1:0-5694 GCA_964403185.1 uncultured Rikenellaceae bacterium
CCCGGGCCAGCGTTCCTGGTGTTCAGGAGACAGACTTCGAACCATTACCCTGATTTTGTATCCACGGGATAACAGCTCAAATACCAGTCTTCCTCCAATATATCCGGTAGCGCCGGTTACCAGTATGATCCCAAGTTCAGGTTTTGGAACCGTTGGAAGATCATCACAAATTGATTCTTTGTCATACCACTTCATGGCCGGTATGGTCTGGTTCTATTTATTGGTTAAAAGGATAATAATATAGATAATTTCATTTGAAATTTCAACCCGGTATCCGTAATTAAAATTAGTCTGAGGAGATCCCTCGCCATTAATAAAGCTATGCAGTATAACAAAATAAACTCAAATAGCGAAGATTTTTAATTATCAATTATTTAAATTCAACTTAAATCAGTGTATGGGACCAACAAATCAGCCATCTTCCCCAGATGGTGCTGAACAGTCACGAAATTTGTCATCCCGGTGGCAACCGGAGGATCTCCAATGGAACAGCAAGACTCGGGAGCTAAGTTCCCGGACTTACCGGCCATAACACTTACGGTCTGCCTGCCGCCGGTGCAGGGTCTCCCCTGAACACCGGAGGTCGTCACAGATCGTCTGAATACACCACCCGTGCAGGATCCCGGAGGTTATAGTTGAAAGACATAACCTGGCCGTAAGCGCCGGTGCTACGTATGATGACCCTGTCGTTGCGTGCGGTCACCGGAAGCAACACGTCCTTACCCAGAAAATCAGTAGTTTCACAAATGGGGCCTACGATATCATACAGCACTCCCTCCCCTGCCGGAGGGTTTGGTTTTGAAATGTTGGTGATCCGGTGATGAGAACGGTACAGTGCCGGCCGTATCAACTCTGTCATCCCGGCGTCCAGGATCACAAAATCTTTTTTACGGCCTTTTTTAATATACATAACGGTGGAGATCAGGCTCCCCATCTGTCCCACAACAGAGCGTCCCAACTCAAAATGTACTTCCTGGTCTTTCATTGGTTTGAGACTATTATATATCGTTTCAAAATAACTTTTGAAATCCGGAACCGGATGCTCATCAGGTTGGTGATAGTCGATGCCCAGCCCCCCGCCAAGGTTCAGAACAGGAAGCAAAAAGCCCCGGTTAATAAACCAGGCATTGATCTCATTGATGCGTTGGCATAAAAGGCCAAAGGTTTCCATATTGGTGATCTGGGATCCGATATGAAAATGCAATCCGGTAAGTTCCAATTTACGCAATCCGGGGATCAGTCTCAGAATTTCTTCAAGCTCCCACTGATGGATGCCAAACTTATTTTCCTCCATTCCGGTGGTGATGTACACATGTGTATTCCCATTTACATCCGGATTGATGCGTAAGGCGATACGGGCCGTCAGATCATGTTCCACGGCCAACTGATTGAGCACCACCAGTTCCTGTTCAGATTCACAGTTGAAACATCCGATATTTCCACAAAGTCCTGTGGCGATCTCTGCATCCGTTTTTCCCACACCTGCAAAATATATCCCCGCCGGATCAAAACCTGTGTTGAGCGCTTTTTGCACCTCATTACCACTTACACAATCCGCACCAAGACCCGCATCTCTGATAATTGTCAGGATGCGATCGTTGGAATTGGCTTTCATGGCATAATGTACATGATATTGGTAACGTTCTGATTCCTTCCTCAACCGGTCCAGGGTCTCCCTTAGCAGGTCCAGGTCGTAAAAGTAAAAAGGAGTAGGTAATGACTCCAGCTTCTTGTTATATTTCAGTAGTTGCATGTTTTTTACTGACTGCGAACAATCGTTTATGTAAATTGTCAATGGCTCTCTGCTTATCGGCTGTTTTTACAACTAAAGAGATGTTGTTCAGACTTCCTCCATAGGAGATCATCCGTACCGGAACTTTTTCCAGTGCCTTGAGTATGGCGCTGGCCATTCCGGTTTCTTCAGCCATAAAATCCCCGACCACACAAATAATGGACTGATCAAGGGCATAATCCACTTCACCAAAGGTCTTGAGTGCTTCCAGGATCGCCTCCAGGTTGGCAGCATCATCAATTGTTAAAGACACCGAGACTTCCGATGTTGATATTATGTCAATGGGGGTTTTGTAGTCTTCGAAAACCTGGAATACTTTACGTAAAAATCCATAAGCCATTAACATGCGCCCGGAACGGATGCGGAGGACGATGATGCCATCCTTGGTTGCCACTGATTTTATTCTGTCATTGGTTGAATTACTGCTGATCAGAGTACCTTCTCCATCCGGCTTCATGGTATTCTTAATCCTCAAAGGAATGGTATATTTCTGTGCCGGGAACACTGATTTGGGATGCAGAATGCGTGCTCCGAAATAAGATAATTCGGCTGCTTCTTTATAACTTAGTTCTGATATTGTACGTGTTCCCTTAACAAGTTCCGGATCTATGGTATGCATGCCTGTGGTATCGGTCCATATCTGTATTTCTCCCGCATTGATAGCTGCACCAAGGATACTTGCCGTATAATCACTTCCTCCCCTGCCAAGTGTGTCCATAGTTCCATAAAAGTTTTTACAAACAAAACCCTGTGTGATGAACAACCTCTCACCGGGATATTTTGCCAGCATGCGCTGCAAATTCTCGCGGATGTACAACATATCAGGTTCTCCTTCTTTGTCTGTCCGTATAAAATCAAATGCATCAAGTAATACGGAGCTGGCTCCCAGATAATCCAGGTATAATTCAAATAATTTTGTTGACAGGTACTCTCCCTTTGTGATGATAGTTTTTGCCTGTTCATGGCCGGGATCCGGAACGCATAATTTCTCCAGTCCGGTCATAAAGGCTTTCAGGAACAATGCAGGTTTGGCACTATATTTACCTGATCCAAACAGATCTGAAATGGTGTTTTGATACCGGGTATTCAACAGTTCAATCAGTAATCCGGCTTCCTGTAACCGGTATGCTTTCAGTTCATTCACCACATCATACAAAAGATTTGTTGTGCCTGAAAATGCTGATAGTACAACTATTTTCGGATTATCAGAAAGAATAATTTCTGCAACGCGTTTAAAATTATCCGGTGTCCCAAGGGAGGTTCCTCCAAATTTTAATACATCCATATACCTGTATGTTTCAAAGGCCCTAAGATAAAGATCGTATTTTTTTCAAAGAAATTTATCATAAATAAAAACATTTTTTTAACATTGTGTTAAATTTTAAACACTATGCATACCATATCCGAAGCCGTCAGTAAAATCATATTCCAATCACCTTTCCTTGAGGAAGCACTTGCAGACGGTCTGATAAATGTGTCTTCTCTGGCCAGAAGGATATGCCCTGACGTAAAACAACTGCTGGGCAAACCGGTAAAGGAAGGGGCGGTAATTATGGCTATTAACCGTTTAGAACCCACCTATTATAATAAGATCAATCTTGGCATAAAAGATTTCGTAACCAATCTCGGTGATTTTACAGTCCGGTCAAATCTCATGGATTACACCTTCAGGAACAGCCAGGGATTAAGAAGGAAACAATCCCTCTTATTAAAGCATCTTGAGGAGCATATGAGTAGTTTTTTTACTTTTTCACTTGGTATCAGGGAAACAACCATTATCGTCAGCGCCTCGCACGAGTCGTTAATGGATGAGCTTTTTAAATCTGAACAGCTGGTCAGCAAGAAAAAAAACCTGTCAACCATCACCATGCAACTGCCTGTGGAAAACACTGAGATATCAGGATTTTATTATTTCATACTGAAAAACCTGGCCTGGGATGGCATCAACATTCTTGAGGTGATATCCACTACCAACGAATTCACGGTAGTGGTCAATGATGACGCGGTACACCGTGCATTTTCCATCCTTTTTAAACTAAAGATCCATCAAAAGGCATGATCTCTTCGTCTATAATGACGCTTTTTCGTAATTTTAATTTCCACAGAAGATCACAGTACACCATATTCAATGAACCGGAAAATCTCAAATATCAGGCTCCGCGCCGGGCCATCAATACTTAAGAAAATTGTCAGGATCACAGCTTTTGTTTTCCTTGGTATTTTTTTGATTCTCCTGATCCTGACAAGTTTTCTTTCAATTAGAAAAGATCATTTCGGCAGTAAGATATTATTGGCAGTTAATAATAAAATTCAGGGGGAACTGGTATTTAATGATCTCAGATTTAGTCCGTTTTATCAATTTCCAAATATCTCGGTAATCCTTAAGGATGCCGCTTTATATGAACAACCGAAGTCTGAAAATGATTCCGGGAAATTGCCTGTCGGCCGGTTTGAGAAGATCCAGTGCACTATTGATATAAAAGCTCTGATCCGGGGAGATGTGAATATTTCAAAGATCCTGGTCGCTAACGGAAGCATCTTTGCGCATAAATATTCAGATTCCACGTTCAATTTCATTAACGCCTTCAGACCGGAGAACCGGGCCGGCATCATTGTTTCAGGAAGAAAATCAAACCGGGGGGTGGTGGAAACAAATTCCGGTAAAACAGACAAAACCGGGATAAACCTGGATCTGAAGTCGATATTTCTGAAAAACCTGAACATGGTCTTCCTGGATCATACAACTGACAGACACTCCGAAATTGATATCAGGAACTTAAGGACGTCTTTCAGATACACCCCGGAGGAGATCAACAGTGATGTTCATGCCTCTTTACGGATCACAAGTTTTGCCCTGTCAGAAGAATTAGTCATAAAGGACATGGGAATAGGCCTGAACTCAACCATACAAATAGACCGTATTGAAAGCCTGATCAGATTTGTGAGAAGTGATTTAACAATAGGAAAGACACAATTCAACATGCAGGGAACGGCAAGATACGGGGCCAATAGTTCCATTGATCTTCAGTTGGATGGTTCTGATGAGGATCTCAGCTTTTTCAGCATCTTCCTGAGTCAGGAAGGTTTAAAGAATTTAACAGTTGGGGATATATATTTCAGGGGAACAGTAAGCGGGGAGCCCGGCAAGGGCATTCCAAATATAGAATGTCAGTTTGGGATTGAAGACATGCGGATGCTGATTCCCAAATCGGGTCTCTACATTGAGAATACAGAGTTAAACGGATTTTTCAGTTCCGGGGTTAAAACAGATCTTTCAGATGCCTTCCTGCGAATTGACACTCTAAGATCCTCTCTTCCCGGCGGGCATATTTACGGCTCGCTTTCAATCAGGAATTTCAAACAGCCTTCATTGAATTACCGGCTTGATATAAAAACCAATATTGCAGGATTTGACGATGTTTTTAACCTGAAAAATGTTGCCAATCTTAAAGGTTTGATACATTTTGAGAATACATTTTCAGGACAACTTAGTTCTGATTCAGTCTGGACTCCGGATGAACGTTCACAGGCCTCTGTCATCTTCGACAGTATTTCGTTCAGCATCCCGGATATTATTGAAATGGATCACATTCACGGACAGCTTTACGGAAACATTGATTCAATTGAAATTAAGGACCTTGATATCAGATCAGGAAGCAGCGATGTACTCATTAACGGACATCTCAATGGAATATCGCAGCTAATACTGGATCGCAACAAGTCCATATCAGCGGACCTGAGGATTATTTCCGGCAATTTCGACCTGCCCGGCACTCTCTCCTTTTTACCAAGGCTCCAATGGACCTTTCCATACCAAATAAAGGATATGGACCTCAACGTTGAGCTCTCTTCCACCAAAACTGCTCTCATTGAATTTAACAGAACCCCTGAAATCCTCTTCA
>CAYOFK010000140.1:5794-7699 GCA_964403185.1 uncultured Rikenellaceae bacterium
TCTTCCACCAAAACTGCTCTCATTGAATTTAACAGAACCCCTGAAATCCTCTTCAATATCCAGTATCTTGAAGGGACTCTTCAAAACCTGCTCAATCCGGCTACCATCACCAACGGATATTTAAGACTAGGAGAAAAAGACAGTGTCCTTAATCTGGAATTCACCGGTTTTGAAATACAAGTTGCCGGAAGTAAAATAAGGGCCGGAGCGGATCTGCGAATTGCGCCCAACCGGGATCTTGAATTGGATCTGAATGTCATTGCTGAGAATTTGAATCCCGGGAAGATCTTTTACAAGGAACCTCCGGACAGTTTCCCCAACATCCTTTACAGTAGAATTGACGGAGATTTTAACGGCACTCTTCATTTAGCAAAAGACACTGCTTTCATGCTCACCTCAATTGACCTGGCATCAGGCAATCTAAAATATACAGGGCCACGGGATACAATTGATATTCAAACACTGCATCTGAACATGGATAAAAAGCCATCCAAGCTTCCCCGGGGCATAAATCCTCTGGCGTTTTTAACCGCCAAATTCAAATTGGGAGCACAGTCGATTCATTCCAGGCATTTTACGGTCGATGATGTGGAATACCAAATCGATGCGGAAGATGGGATATACACCATCATTCCACTTCGATCAAGGTTTTTTAATAAACCCGGTAGCGGTACGTTCACAATAGCACCATTTGCCAGGCCTTTTTGGTGTCACATTGAATACGCTGTAGAACAATTCCGGATTGAAGACCTGCTGTCCCCATTCAGGGAAGATCCGAATCTTTCAGGCCCCATGGATTTTAGTGTTGTTATGAATTTTCAGGGATCAAACCTGGACACTATTTTAACAACAATGAATGCTGATATACATCTGAAAGGGCAGGATCTGAGATTTAGGGGTTTGGATATTGACAAGTTTATAAACAGGTTTAAACGAAGTCAGAATTTCAATCTTGTGGATGTTGGAGCAGTACTACTGGCCGGACCTGTTGGTTTGGCGATTACAAAGGGCAGTGATTATGCAAGTATCTTTGTAGCCAATCCAGGTGAATCCTCTCAAATTACTGAAATAATATCTGATTATACATTCAGAAACGGAAGGCTGGAATTGTCAGATGTAGCATTTGCAACAGAAAAAAACAGGATTGCCGCTAAAGGATGGTTCAATTTCATTTCAGACAGTCTGGACGTTACAATTGGTGTAATTAATCCCAGCGGATGTGAAATACTCAGTCAACAGGTTTACGGCCCTCTTAAAGAACCAGAACTTGGAGATTTGCAAATCATTGCCAAATTATTCGCTCCGGTAACCAATCTTTTCAAAGCTGCATTAGGTTTTAAATGTAAGCCATTCTACACGGGAAAACTCAAACATCCTGAAGCTTCAGGGAAAGAGAAGAAATAATTAATTTTTCCGACACTTCCAGCCGTGCCTGCCGGCCTTTAGATTTACATTTAAATAATTCTTAATAGTTTTAAAAGAAAAAAGAATGGGGTGAACTTTCATGCCGGAAAGGTTTTCAGACCTACTGCCTGTATTAGTCCCCACTCTTTCCAGGTTGCATAAGAACCATTTAGAAGATTAGACTTTGGGGTCTTAATAAAGGTCTTAGTTTAAGCAACTTTAATTATTATAAGGTTGGGTTATGCTTATGGGGCGCGGATGCCAAACTGTTACATTGTTTCAAAACAAATGGCAGACTTCATGTAGATCGACTTTGTAAGTCGATTGGGTTTCGGAGAAACCCTCATTACGTTAACCATATAGCGATCCGTGGATCGCAAGCGACCTGGACCGTTTTGCTTTAAGTGGTGTGTTCATGGTGTGTACCAAAGAGTGCCGCAGGCAATAGCTGCCGGCAAACAGGTACGACCTGTTATAATGATTCATGGTTAATAATCTTCT
>CAYOFK010000141.1:0-7671 GCA_964403185.1 uncultured Rikenellaceae bacterium
TATCTGACCGGAGGCCCAATCTATATCGATGGTGAGCGTGTAAAGGGAAAAGAGAAGATCGCCATGGGGGCTGCCAGGGGATTGGAGAACCTCCACCTGATAACTTACAATATACCAAACCGGAAATACATTGATCATGGCCCTGTTTTTTATCCGGATGGTGCCAGGCCAACCTATGTGAATTCAATTGCCATAGGACCTTATGGGAATGTCTATACGCTGGCCCGATTCGAACAAAATGGAAAGATCATTGAGGATCTGGTGAAAATCCCCGATCCTTTTTCAAAGTAATAAGTACCGCTACAGCAGTAAAAATAAGCGTAAAGCTTGACTGATGTTATCTATTGATGTATATTTACCGCCATAACAGTAATAATATGTTAGATCCGGGAACATTAGCATCTGCAATCAGGAACCATCGCAAAGCCGCCAGACTAAGTCAACTTCAACTTGCAGAACTGGCAGGTGTTGGCAAAACTGTAGTTTTCGACATTGAAAAAGGGAAAGAGAGTGTACAAATCGATACGCTCAGGAAAATCCTCAAAGTATTGAATATACAAGTTCAATTGGTAAGCCCCATAATGGATAACCTTCAAATCAACACGAATGAGAAAAGCTAAGGTATATGTCAATGGGACTGAAGCAGGGACTCTGAGTGAAATAAGGTTGGGTAAAGAATACCTCTTCGAATATGGTGAAGGATATTACGAACTCGAAATATCGAGGACAATGCTGGTAAATCAGAGGATATACCTGTTCCATGAATTTCCTCCGTTTTTTGAGGGATTACTGCCAGAGGGTATTCAATTGGAAGGTTTATTAAAGACCGGAAAAATTGATAGAAATGATCTCTTTTCTCAATTAGTAACAGTAGGGGAGGATTTGATTGGGGTAATCACCGTAAAGGAGGTGCCGGAATGAATCGTTGTCCGATTACATATGCTCCCTGCGGAGAAAACCGGTACAGTGTCAAAGGGCTAAAGCTTCTGGCTACGGGATTATCAGATCTGAATCTTTTTAAATATACTGCAGAGGAACAACGCACCGAGGCATTTTACCGGGGTTCAAAAATGTCTATTCAGGGGGTGCAGCCCAAACTTAGTACTATCTTAAATATCAAGAATGAGCGTTTTGATATTGTAGACAGGGGAGGTCGTTATATTTTCAAACCTCAGCATCAGTTTTTTATTCAAATGCCGGAGAATGAGGATCTGACCATGCGAATGGCTGGGCTGATTGATCTGGATGTTCCTTTGCATGGCATGATCTGGTCAAAAGACCAATCTCTTACCTACTTCATAAAGCGGTTCGACCGAAAAGGGCAGAAGGATAAAGTACCTGTTGAAGATTTTGCCCAGCTTGCAGGCATGAACAGGGATACAAAATATAATTACAGCATGGAGAGGGTATTGACATTGATTGATACATATTGCACTTTCCCGGCTGTTGAAAAGGTGAAGCTGTTTAAACTGATATTATTCTGTTTTCTTACCGGAAATGAAGATATGCATCTTAAAAACTTTTCTATCATTAACAGAAATGGTAAAATTGAATTATCGCCATGCTATGATCTTCTTAATACAACCATAGAACTTAAAAATCCCGTTGAAGAGATTGCATTGCCATTAGGAGGGAAAAAGAAAAACCTGACCCGAAGTATGTTAATTAACTACTTTGGAAATGAGAGATGCCAATTGACCGGTAAAGTCATTGATAAGGTAATGGAAAATATCTCCTCAGCCATTCCGGACTGGAAAAAATTGATCGACATAAGCTTTCTTTCCATCCGGATGAAAGAAAAATACCTTGATCTTCTCAACTCCCGATTAGGTATCATTGATTTGTAATCATATTTCCTAAAGGTTTCAGTTTTTTAGGATCAGCGCTGTAAATCAATGCCCGGGCAAGGACCAAAGTGGGATCAATGGTTACCACATCTTCCAATAACTGTTCAGGAATGGCAATGGGAATCTCGGTACAACCAAGGATCACTGCCTGTGCTCCCCGTTTTTTTAAGAATGAGATTCCTTTAAGGAGGTTCTTGCGGGCCATTGGATGAACCGGATTGGCAACAGCCTTGATTCCATATACCGGATCGTAAATAGCAGGATGGATGACTGTTTCCTGCATATCCAAAGTGGGGAGCAACACTTCATAATTTTTTAATGTCAGGGCATTGTTATACACTTCACTCAGAAATGTGCCCGTAGTAGACAGAACACCAACCCTTGTTATATCCGGGAAGGTGGAAGCAATGAACGAAACTGTTTCGTCGATCATATGCAGCACCTTTATGCTGCTCCCGGCTCTGTGTAGTTGATCCTGTATGATACTGAAGATCCCGTCAGCATGCGCTGTGTTGCATGGGATCCCGGCTACTTCTACTCCTGTATTTTCCAGTTTTAACAGCACCTCAGCGATGGCATATGCGGGATTTTCCTTTTCTTTTCCCAGCAGATACTCCGTACGGTCCGTAATACCAGATGAGCGTGACAACAATACAGTATCAAGGTGATCCTGGTCACAGTTTGCCAGGGTGTTGTCAAGTATTTTGTGAAGCAGATCCAGTCCTGCGTATGGTCCTACACCACTGACTATACCAATCATAAGCCCTTGTCTTTTAACACCCCTGCTCTGACCAGATTTACCTGCCGCACAACTTCATTAACGATCTTCTCTTCAATACCGGGCATCCAGGTACCGTGGTGTCCGTAAACCCACATGGATTCTTCCCCTTCATACCCGCCTTCCTTCAAAATGCGTTCTGAAGGGATATAAGTCATTACATCATTGGCATAAGCCATGATCATCAGGTCATTCCCGAGAGAGTCGCGTAATATGAAGGCGTAATCAACCACAACCTCCCCGCCTAAAATAACCAGGGTTTGCTCACCCAATTGCCAGGTCTGAACCGGGTAGTAAGGATAAGAGTCAGGAAATTCCTCACCAGAAGTCCATTTCGCTTTCATTGTTTCAGCCCATCTTTTCTGCCAGTCAGCTCCTTCTTCCATCACGTTCTCCAGCTTTTCAATAGTGGGTGGCGGAGAGAGGGCCAGTTCAATCTCATGATAATTTGTCTGAATGGAAGAGGTCAGAATTTTCATGGGTTCTTCCAACACTTGTTCCACGGCAATGGCCAGCTCCCTTCCGTACTGTTTTGCCTGTGAAACCTCTCTTCTCGGCATAGGATTCTGATCAGCCCCAAATCCGGCGAAAAACATGGCAGTTAACCCCGGGTATTCCTGTTCCAGTTCAATCTGGGCAAAACCGGGATAATCTCCCGACCATCTATTAATACTCAATGTGGTAGCATGACAGGAATAACCAAAGATGACCGCTATTGGCTGGTCAGACTGGTCACTCACCTTAAGTACCTGAACGACATGATCTGAAGGTCCATTCAATTCGGGACTATAAAGACTTTCATTACCCCAGTGATTCTCCCGGCGGTTTACCACAAAGCGTGTTATACCGGCGCCGCTTGATAATCGTGCCGGTGCAAGGTTGCTTATTGCCCGGCCGGCAACTGTTATAATTTGATCTTCAATGAAAGCCCGGTTGTATTCTAACTGTTTTTTCTGGCTTTCATTGAAAGGAGGATATATCCCATCCAGGTTGCTGTTGATCACCGGACCACTATGGGTATGTGAACTACTCAGGATAATGTGCTGCCTTGCCACATGGTATTCACTCACCAGGCGATCACAAATGGAAATGGACAAATCCCTGCTGAAACCTATGATATCTGTGGTGATCAACAAAACCCTGTTTCCATGGGCATCTTCCAGGGCCAATGCTTTTGCCCACAGGTCGTGCAGTTTCCCTTCCGCAGGTTTGTCCCGTGCAGCATAACCGGCCATCCATATATACTCCTGCGGAGTAATAACAGCTCTTGCAACACCAGCCTTCCACCATTCATTTACTGCAGGAGTCTTTTGTATATCCTGTGCCTGCACCGGCAGAGGCAGGAAATTCAGGAAAAGGAAATTCAGGAAAAGGAGATTCAGAAGAAGGGGAAACCGGATAAACAATGATCTTTTCATTCGTTTCATAAGGAATCAGAATAATCAAAGCAATTGTTTTCTGTTCTCATATACTTTCTGAACAGCATGAATGATATCGTCCATATCCTTGCGATCTGCCAGCAGCATGTTCTGGAAAAACCAGACTGCCTCCCTGGTCAGTTGGTCGTTATCGGGCAGATTATGCAATTCCTCCCGGTACCGGTTAAGCCTTTGTGCTGAAAACAGTCTTTTATACCCTCTTGAACTTATTGCTTCTTCCATAAGTCCATCGAAATACTGTTGGCCATAGCCACCGTCGCATGGAATGCCTTCAGCAGAAAGAGCAGCCAGGAACTTCTCTCTTGGAAGATCATCAAAATACGCTGATTTATAGCGGAACGGATAAAGATGATAGGCAGACCTGGTGGCTCCTTCAGTGAGTTTATAGGGTATTATACCTGGTATATCCTTTAACTTCGAATCCAGGTACAGGGCATTTTCCAACCGCTTATCTGCATCACTTCTGGCCCGTTTTATCTGGGACAATAATACGACTGCCTGAAACTCTGTCATTCTTTTATTCCCGCCTCGAAAGGAGTAACCGGTAAAGTCAGACATGGTATTGCCAAACGCCCGGCCACAATTGTGGTATGAATAGCAGAGGTCCATCACCTTATCATTGTTCCCAACAATCGCTCCTCCCTCTCCCGAAGGAATATGTTTGGAGTTCTGGAAACTGAAACAACCCAAATCTCCCAGTGTGCCACACTTTTTGCCATCATATTCTGCCAGCCAGGCCTGGCATGCATCCTCTATTACAGCCAGGTCATTCTTCTTTGCAATTGAATTGATGCGGTTCATATCGGCCGGCAGACCCAAAATATGCACAGGAAGAATGGCTTTGGTGCGTTCGGTGATCTTCTCTTCGATCTTATTTGGATTAATGTTAAATGTTTCCTGATCGGTATCAGCAAAAACCGGAAGGGCTTTCTGATTAAAAACCACATTGTAGGTTGCGATAAATGTATAAGGTGATGTAATGACTTCATCACCTGCATCAACCCCCATCACATGCAAAGCTGTTTCTAAAGCCGCTGTTCCACTGGCGGTAGCAACCACACGTTTGGTTCCA
Source organism: uncultured Rikenellaceae bacterium (assembly GCA_964403185.1). Lineage (GTDB taxonomy): Bacteria > Bacteroidota > Bacteroidia > Bacteroidales > VadinHA17 > CAYOFK01. Next base: position 5,137 of record CAYOFK010000141.1, read on the forward strand.
ATCAAATCGGCATACTTCTTTTCAAATTCGCTGGCTTCGGTGCCATTTCCACGAAACCAGTTTCCACTCCGGAGAACAGATATCATTGGTTTTTCGGCATCAGAATTCCATACCGGCCATTTCAGCCAGCCATCTGTCCTGACAGGTTTGCCACCCTTAACAGCCAGTTCAGAAGCCAGCACTTCTTTTGAATGTCCAAAAACAGGCATATGGGTTGATACCATGGCGCCAACTGTCCCGGCAGTAGCATTACCAATAAATTTTCTTCTCGTTAAGTTGTTTTTTTTCATGACCCGAAGTTTTATTGAGTAGTTAAATTTAGGCATAAATCCGCATGTTCAGATCCTGGTCGGACAATAGTGTTATATTTATAGTGAAAGCTACGATAATCATGGAAAATATTGACAGACGTTCATTTATTAAAAAATCAGGTGTGGTAACCGCAGGTGCTTTTGTAAGCAAACCCATTATAAGTCAGGTTTCAAATCAAAAAAGTCCTAATGACACCGTTAATTTGGCGGTAGTAGGTATCCGCAGCAGGGGCAAGGATCATTACCGTGCACTGGCAAAAATACCAAATGTGAAAATTGCCGTCCTTTGTGACATCGATCAAAGATTGTTGCCGGAGGCGGTTGCGGAAGTTGAAAAATTGACCGGATATAAACCTGCCACAGAAACGGAATACCGGAAAGTTCTGGATAATGCAAACATCGATGCAGTATCCATAGCCACCCCTAACCACTGGCATGCACTTCAAACCATCTGGGCCTGCCAGGCAGGGAAGGATGTGTATGTGGAGAAGCCTGTTTCCCATACAATACTGGAGGGACGAAAAATGGTGGAGGCAGCGCGAAAATATAGCCGTGTGGTTCAAACCGGCACGCAGGCCAGAAGCAGTGTAGCTACAGTGCAGGCCATAGATTTTTTAAGTGACGGCGGACTGGGAGAGATTTACATGGCCAAAGGATTATGTCTGAAACCACGTGGCAGTATTGGGCGTGTGAAGAATGGCACCATTCCGGAGGGAGTGAATTGGGACGCATTTCTTGGGCCTGCACCCTACCGGCCATTCAATGAAAACCGGTTTCATTATAAATGGCACTGGTTCTGGGATACGGGTAATGGTGATTTTGGAAACCAGGGCATTCACCAGGCCGATATCGGCAGATGGATCCTGAATAAATTGACGCATCCTGTTCGGATACAGGGGATCGGCAACTTTTTCATCTGGGATAGTGATCAGGAAACTCCGAATATCCAGCATATGGAGTTTGAATATGATGACGGCAGCATCTTTCAATTCGAAGTAAGAGGCCTGGGAACCAACGCAGAAGGCGGAATCAGGATTGGGAACCTGATCTTCGGGTCGAAAGGATGGATGAATATAGCCAGCGAAGATGTTGGAGAATGCCAGACTCAATTCAGCGATATTAAAATTAAGCCAAGTGGTTTTTCATCCTACAATGAACAGGAGGGTCCCGCATTTACAAATGATGATCCGGCAACCAGTGATGCAGTGGTTAATCATTTTACAAATTTCATAGATTGTGTCAGGTCACGAAAATGGCAGGATCTTCATGCCGATATTTTGGAAGGACATTTGTCCACATCCCTCTGTCACCTCGGAAATATCGCCTGCAGGCTAAAAAGATCCCTGCGGTTCAATCCACATGGGGAACGTTTTATTAATGATCCGGAAGCGGATACCTATCTGACCAAGGCGTACAGGTCTCCCTGTGATCTGCCGGAAAAAGTCTGAAAAATTATAATCTGAACTCAAAAACCGGAGGTCAGTATTGGCTATTTATTTTATCAGGATTTATTGGGCAAAACGGATAAAAATCGCCTGTTGTTATTAGTTTTTACAATGAGAGAAAAACTGATTCGAATAATCTCAGGTTAAGACAGACCTTTTAAGAATTGAGGTATCATTTTTATTGCATAGAATGGCAATGAGATAATCGGCAAGGTCTTGTTGAAATATAGTTGTGAAATTCTGACACCCGATGACAAATGATATTTCTCAAGATAGATGTGCATGCTTCGTAAAGTCCCTGTTTTACCAGATTTTACTTCAATTGGAAAAGCAGATGAGCCAATGGGAATAATATAGTCGATTTCTGCACTGCTATTTCGTGCTTCACGGGCCCAGTAATATAATTTTGGAGCCGAGTAACAATCGCGATAGGCTAGTAACTCCTGGGCTGTAAACTGTTCGGCAACAGAGCCTTCATTCACTTTTATAAAGTTTTCATCAGCCGATAAGAGTATGTCACTACTTAGCCCACAAATATTTTGCATTAAACCAATATCCAGAAAAGTTGTTTTAAAATGACTCTCACTGGCATTTGCTTCCAGAGGAAGGCCTCCGCCACTTGTCTGCTTAATCCGATATACCACTCCTGCTTTTTCCAGAAGTTCTAATGCCTCCTTTAAATCACGTGACTGCATATTGTTATCTACGTGAGAGTATTTGAACTTTCTTCCAACCATTTTAGGAACAGCAAAAAAGATCTTTTCTAGATATTTGTGCTT
>CAYOFK010000142.1:0-7637 GCA_964403185.1 uncultured Rikenellaceae bacterium
TTGCATAAAAGTGGCCGTCCCAGGCACAGATTCCTTTTTCATTCAGCAGGCTGCAAATCGTGGGCGGGCTTTTACCAGCCATAGTAAAGGAAATGGTTGGTGCCCGTGGCACGGTTGCAATAGAAGGACCGTATATGGTGAGCCCCGGAATTTTTTGTAAACCACTGAATAATTCCCGGGCCAGTTCATGTTCATACGCACCAATGCTTTTCATGCCGGAAACCAGTTTTGCCCGAAGGTCAGAGCCCTCTCCCAAAGAAGCTATATAATCCACAGCGCCCTTTACACCTGAAACTGCAGCATGATTAAGCGTACCTGTTTCAATTTTGAAGGGTGCATTGTGATCCTGTGTTCTAAGCCGGTCTGTTGGCATTTGGTCCAGTAATCCTTTCCTGGAGTAGAGGATGCCAACATGGGGACCATAAAATTTATACGCCGAACACAGTAAAAAGTCCAGGTCCAGGGTTTGCACGTCTATGGGAAAGTGGGGAATATAATGAACCGCATCAACAAGCAGCAAGGCGCCTGTTTTTTTTGACAGTTTTCTTATTTTCTCAATATCATTAACCGTTCCGAGCGCATTGGATGCCATGCCCACTGCCACAAGACGGGTATGTTTGGTTAATTTTTGTTCCAGGTCTTCATAATCCAGGGTCCCGTTTGCCTTCAACAAAACTTCTTTAACGATCATGCCCTGCTCTTCCAGGCCTAACCAGGGGCCACGGTTGGCTTCATGGTCGAGTTGCGTGATCAGAATCTCGTCACCAGCATTAAAGTACCGCCCTATGGCTTTGCTTAATGAAAAAGTCAGGCTTGTCATGTTGGCCCCGAAAGAAATGGTCTCAGGACCCTCTGCATTCAGGAAAGTGGCCAGGGTTTCACGGGTTTCCTGAATAATTCTGTCTGACTCGATGGAGGTTTGAAAATATCCATGTAAATTGGCATTGCAATTTTCATAATAGGCCTCCATGACGTCCATCACCTGCCGGGGTATTTGAGTGCCACCCGGGCCATCAAAATAGGCCAGGTTAAATCCGTTGTGTTTTCGTTTCAGGGCAGGGAAATCAATTCTCCTGCCTGCAATGTGTTGAAAAGATAACAAATCAGTTTTCATGAATGATTTCCTGTCAGTTTTTTTCTTTTTTCCAGGGTCAGGGATTATTGATCATTATAAAAGCACCCCAGTAAAACGGGGCCGGGTATTCAATTTTAATAATTTCCTGGGCGCGCTTGAAGGCTTTGTACTTATCCCCGGTATCAAGCCAGGATTTATAAAATTCCGTCATCAGCATCTGGGTTACTTTATCACTGACCTGCCACAACGAGATGATCATGGAGGAAACCCCTGCCAGTTGAAAGGCCCGTTGCAGACCATAAACACCTTCCCCGTTTCGAACCTCACCAAGGCCGGTTTCACAAGCACTGAGAACTACCAGTTCGGTATTTCCAAGATCAAGAAATAATGATTCATATGCATTTAATATGCCATCATCTTTTTCGCCTTCAACCCTTGTGTCAAGTGATTGCAGGGTATTGTCGGCCCCTTTAAATAATAAACCCGACCGCAACAAGGGATTATCCAGAGCCTTATCAGGTTCTATGCCAAATACTTTTTCCGAACCGCCCTTCAAATCTTCAAGAAAATACCCATGAGTTGCAATGTGTAAAACATAGGGATCCTTAACTGCTTTTACCTGTTCTTCCGTTGCTTCATCCCTGATATAAACTTCTGTTTTCCAGGCTTTGGATTGCAACAAGGCGGATATTTTCTCCACCTCAACCCCGGTACCAGGCAATTCCGGAAGAGGCATTTTTTTCATCTCATCCCAGTCAAACCCACTGGCGTAATTCGGATTTCCAATCAATAAAGCACTTTTTGAGCCACTGAGCAGTCTGTCCTGGTGACTTTTAATACCAACAACATCCCGGGTATTCATTACATAGAAAATGTTTTTGTCATCAATAATGAATGAACCGGATGGTTGCAGTAATGTGTTCAGGTTTATTTGATTGAAAATCCCATCCCGGGAAACATAAAGATTTGAAAAACCAGAGGTCAGCTTTCCCAATGCATCCCAGTAAATCTCATAGAATCCCGTTTTCTCCAATCCTCTTTGCATGGCATCCCGGTAAGACTCAGCATGTCTCCCTTCCATATCGTACCCATTTTTAAATTCAACTATTTCAGGGATCTCCGAATGTTTGTTCATTACCAGTGCAGCGTAGCGAACCATAGTGTCGGGTACCATATAATTGTAGGATGGGATTCTGATTATTTCTATACAGGCATCCTTTTCGGTTAGTAATGCAGCAATATCCTCATGTGTAGCTGTTTTTTGCAGATAGCCTTCTGAAAAAATATCTGAAGCATTTGACAATTCCTTTTCAATGGTATTGGCCGCGTCTTCCAGGGAATCAATATTGATCTTATCCCCATGTATTTCTTTCTTTGATAAGGTATACACTTCTGAAAGATATTTTTTAAGATCGACCCATTCCTTATATTTTTCAACCAGTACGGGGTCATTCCCCTCAAGGATCAGACGCTTGACTCTGTTTGTGGTATTCAACAAAAGGGCTTTTGTTGAAATATGGTAGTCATACATGTCTGCCGCCAGTCCGGGTACAAGCTCTCTGGCATCAAGAACAAAATTGTAGTACCGTATAAACTTCGGATATATTAAATTCCAGAATTTGGTTTTATCATATTCACTCATTGGAGGGAAGTAGGTATGTATCTGATAGAGGTATTCATCCATAACCTCTTTATAATCACCTGCAGCGGTCTCAATATGTCCTTCCTGCCAGTTCAGGACAGCCATGGTTTCCCGGGTGTTGGTCAGTGATGGATGGTGCTCGCCCAGGGTGGTTTTTTGTATGGAAAATGCCTGTGTTATTAAGGGCCGGCCGGCCTGTGTATTTCCCGTAGAAATATAAAACCTTCCCAGATCTGTCAGTGAGGTGGCATACACCGGATGTTGTTCGCCGAATTTCTTCTTATATATCTGGACTGCCCGGCTCAACAGTTCTTCAACTTCACCGGGTCTTCCCTGTTCCAGATACAAAGATGCCAGGTTGCGAAGCATAACCGCATAATCAGGATGGTTGGTTCCCAACCGTTGCTTTTTGATCTTAATGGCTTCAAGGTAGATTTTTTCTGCCTCATCATAGCGCTTCTGAAGCTGGTAAAGCAAGGCCAGATTAACTTTCATTCGCACGAAATTCGGCGACTTCTCTTTTAGTGATCCTGCAGCGATATCCAGGGCCTGCAGGAGGGTCTTTTCCGCATCCTCATACTTACCCAGTACCTGAAACAGAATGGCTTTATTATTCAACACAATGGCCAATGAGGAACTTTGGCTTCCTTTGGTTTCCTTTGTAAGCCTGATAGCCAGATCCAGTAGTGTTTCTGCTTCATTAAAATTTCCCATGTCTTTATACAACACTCCCAGGTTATTGACAGAGGCCCCATAACCGTCCATATCCGAAAGAAGGTCCCTCTGGATCTCCAGGGCCTGTTTTGTATAGATTTCAGCTTTCCCGAAGCGTCCGGTGGTGTGATAAAGCAGTCCGAGGTTCTGAATAACCAGTGCCCCTGTTTTTGATTCTGTAAGCCCGTTGTACTCATGAATAAGCCTGGCCGTCAGAAAAGATACTTCTGCGGAATTGAACTTCCCGGAGGCATATAAAACCTCCCCGACATCATTATAATCCTCGGCTTTTTCTTCCGGACTACGGTTTTCAAGACTTTCCGGACTCAATGTATACAGGATCCCTTTCTGGTACTTTCTTAATTTTTCTTCAGATTCAAAAACTCCTGAGTTATCGGAAAAAGATACCGCATAATTAAAATCCGTCGGATCATAATTTTCGCGGGATTTTTCAAGTTGGCGAATTGTCTCCTTCTTCACAAACCTTACAACATCTTCACCCTTAACACTTTTTAGGAGGTTTTTGATCTGTCCCCCGGAAAATGGTGTTGATAAAAACAAACATACAGTAAGCAGCAGAAATGTTCTCATCAGTAAAAATGAACTAAATTATTTGTGATTTGATAAAGAATGTTAAAATTACAACATTATTGACCCACGTCCAACCCCGGATATTTTCCCGGAATGTATTGGGGCTGTCTCAAAAGTCAGATTCCATATCATTCCTGCGAAAGCAGGAATCCATAAGAGCCTGATTTTCACATTACAAAGATTCCGTATCAAGTACGGAATGATGCCATTAGGTTGCTTTTGAGACAGCCCCTTACTTGTTTTTTGTAAGCAGGCTCACCACAATAATGGCCAGGAAGGCCATCACAAAAGAAACAAACCTGGCCGAAAGGGCGTCATCCAAAATTGTTATTTCCGACCAGATGATGGTTACCACAGAACCTGTGATCATTCCCGTAAGAACTCCTTTCCAATTGGTGTGTTTCCATTTTAGAAGCAATAAAAGGGCCGGGCCAAAAGAGGCTCCCAGTCCGGACCATGCATAGGACACCAGTCCAAAGATCAGTTTACCGGAAGTGATGGCCACTCCAAATGCAAAAATACCAACCAAAATGGTTATGATGCGGCTCAGATTCAACAGGCGGCGTTCTGTTACCTCCATGCCAAGGGTTTTGTGATAAAAATCCTCAATAACCGATGAAGAAATTACAAGGAGTTGGCTGTCCGCGGTTGACATCATAGCAGCTACGGCTGCTGAAATAAAGACCCCGGCCAGCCATGCAGGCAGTAAACGGGTTGCCAGTGTCGGCATGATCTGCTCAATGTCGTTAAAATATCCCTCGCCATACAGTGATAAGCCTATCAACCCAATAATCATAGCCCCGGCGAAGGCCGGTACCGCCCAGGTGAGTGCAATCCGGCGACTGACAGGGATCCTGGATGCATCTTTAATTGCCATGAAACGGGTCAGTAAATGAGGCTGTCCCATGTATCCGAAAAACCAACTCAACCCACTTACAACAACACCAACCGCAGCCCAGCCGGTGGCCCCGCCCAGGGGACTCACAAAATTCCGGTTCATTCCGCTGAGGGATGAGCTCAGGGTTTCCCCGGAATTGGCAACCTCAATGAGTCCGACAACGGGCAACACTACAAGAGTCCCTATCATAAGCATCCCCTGGATAAAATCGGTCCAGGCCACGGCGAAAAATCCACCCATCATAGTATAAAACACGATGACTACCGCGCCAATTACAATTCCCCATACAACCGGGATATTGAATGTGACATTCAAAACCTTTCCGGCCCCGTTAAACTGGGCGGCCAGGTAGAACACAAAAAAGAATGTAATGATGATGGTTGCAGTGATCCGGATGATGTTTTTACCTTCCCCGAGCTTTTCCGCAAAAAAATTCGGCAGTGTGATGGCTTCATACTTCTCTGATTCAATTCGCAGTTCCTTCGCTATTACGAACCAATAAAAGAAGATCCCAAGTACGCACCCCAGGGCCGTCCACATCTCCATAAAGCCAAATGCATAGGCCGCTCCCGGCAAACCCAACAGCAACCATGCCGACTCCCCTGATGCCCGCTCTGAAAGAGCCACAACCCAGGGATTCAGACTCCTGCCTGCCAGGAAAAAGTCTTTATGTGACTTGTTAATATTATAGGTAATGAATCCAACGATCAGGACTAAAACCAGATATATGATAAAACCAAGAAGGGTGTAGTTCATACCAGTCAGAATCCCTGTTTAATGAAAAATTCTAAAGTTAACAATTAATCAGGAAAGGTTACGACGACTTGGAGTCATCGTATCACTTCGTTTACTACCATGCCGGACCGGAAGTCTTAAATCTTAGCAGAGTGCAAATTCTCCTCCCGGGCAGGAGGAGTACCCGGGTGAAACGAGGGGGAGGTGGTTTATATTTATGCGTTAAGGATCCAGCCGCTAAGCGCTTCCAAAGCGCTTAGCGGCTTTTCCAAAGAAGTGACTTCGGCAAGAGAGTCGCTACACAAAAAGGCCAAAAAACCTTCCTGGAAATTTGAAAAAAACTACCTTTGTAGTGAGGTAATCAACGGCCTTGTAACACTTCACAAAATGTCAATTGAAGTCATAGAAGTAACCAAGATCTACGGGGCACAAAAAGCCCTGGACGGGATTTCCTTTTCAGTGAATTCAGGTGAAGTGGTTGGCCTCCTGGGCCCCAATGGTGCGGGAAAATCAACCTTAATGAAGATCATCACAGGTTTCATCCTTCCCTCATCCGGAACAGCAAAAATTCAGGGATTTGATATCATGAAAGATCCGCTGGAAGTTAAGAAACGCCTGGGTTATTTGCCCGAACATAATCCATTATATACCGATATGTATGTAAAGGAATACCTTGAATTTGTTGCCCGGATCTACAGTCCGGGCAGCTCTGCAAAACGGGCAGTTGAGGAGATCATAAACAAAACCGGGCTCTCACCTGAGCGGCAAAAAAAAATCGGTGAACTTTCAAAAGGGTACCGGCAACGAGTGGGACTGGCACAGGCCTTGATCCATGATCCTGAAGTTCTGATTTTCGATGAACCCACATCTGGTCTGGATCCCAATCAGATCGTAGAAATCCGTAATTTGATCTCAGAAGTCGGAAAGGAAAAAACCGTCATCCTTTCCACACATATCATGCAGGAAGTGGAAGCCATCTGTGACCGGGTAGTCATCATTGATCATGGAACCATCGTTGCCAATGATGCTACTGACAGGATCCACACAAAGACAGACCATCTGCAAAAGATCCTGGTGGAATTCCAGGGCACGGTCAGCCTGAAAGGGCTGGAACAAATTCCCGGTGTAGCACAGGTATTCAAAGTTTCAGATGCATGCTGGGTCATTCAGGGACCTGTTCAGGAAGATCTGCGGCCAAAGATCTTTAATTATGCCGTGGAAAATAAACTTACGGTCCTCTCCCAGCAAGTTCAGGAAAAAAGCCTTGAAGAAATTTTTTGGGAACTTACAAACAAAGCACATTGACCTTATTACATAAACTGGCCGGGATTTTATTTTTTCATTGCATTTTCTTTGGAAAACTTAAGAAATATTATTTCATTTGTCCATCAAAATTTTGTGGAAAAATTTGACTGATTGCAACCACACACAAAAAATGCTAAAACAGTATTCTTTTCTGTATTCCCAGTCACCTTTTTTCCTTTGTTCAGTATATCTAAAATTTAAATTATATGTCATATTTGTTTACCTCCGAATCTGTATCTGAGGGACATCCCGATAAGATTGCAGATCAGATCTCAGATGCTTTGTTAGATGAATTACTAAAACAGGATGCAGAGTCTAAAGTGGCCTGTGAAACGCTGGTGACTACGGGGCTTGTTGTTTGCAGTGGAGAAGTGCGGACCAGGGGATGGGCCGATATTCATAAAATAGTTCGAAGGGTTATCAGGGATATCGGCTATACCCGTGCCGAATATAAGTTTGATGCCGATTCCTGTGGAATCATGTCAGCCCTGCACGGGCAATCAGACGATATTTTTCAGGGCGTGAAACGCCAGGCTGACGAGGATCAGGGCGCCGGTGACCAGGGCATGATGTTTGGTTACGCCAATCGCGATATGCCCAATGGCATGCCCCTCCCCCATGAATTGAGCCACATTCTGTTGCAGCAACTGGCTGAGATCAGAAAAGAGGGTAAAGAA
>CAYOFK010000143.1:0-7564 GCA_964403185.1 uncultured Rikenellaceae bacterium
GCATCGTAAAAAATGGGAGCGGCATCATCGATGGACACAGAATCGGCCACGGTTTCATCCTGTGGATCCTGTTGTGCCAGGCTGATTGTGGTTGGTATGAACGCCTGCGTGTTCAATATCAGGAGTCCCAGAATACTAAAAACCAGTAAGATCTTTTTCATAATATTTTATTTTAAAGCATTTGCATGCTTGAGGTATTTGTTCCCAACTTCCCGGTTTCCGGCCTTCAGGTAGTAATTACCAAGGGCCTTGTACGCCGGGGCATAAACAGGGTTCAAAGTTAAGCATTTCTTAAGATAATGGATGCCATCTTCATGCTTTCCCTGTGCAAAATAGAGTTGAGCAAGCTGAATATAGGCTGGAAAAAATTTGTAGTTGGTCTCAATCGTGTTGCTGAAGTATAATTCGGCCCGGCTTAACCGTCCGGTCTGCATGTAAAGCTGTCCAAACAGGTTGGTGCCAACTTCATAATATGGGTATAGGTCCAACAACCTGTTCAGGGTGTATTCGGCCAGTTCCCAACGTTCTGTTTTCATGTAGGCCTTTGCCAGGTTTACATAAACCGATACCTGTTGGTTGTCCTTTGCAATGGCATTCAGGCTATGCCGGATAGAAGCTTCATACAAACCTTCATTATAAGTATTGTAAGCTTTCAGGTCTTCCTTGTGGTCCCTGATTAAAACTGCGGAGATGGGAATTCCGTCCACCTTTACACTCTTAATGGTGTTCAGGGGAGGAAAAGTTCCATTCAACAGGTGCAGGGGCTGGATGTAACTGTTCCCAATTATGGCAAAATCCCAGTCGGTGTTTCCCCGTGTATAATAACTGACAGGAACCGTTTTTACAGGAATTTCCCTGAACCACCATCTTACCGGAAAATTCGAGGCAACCACAATGGTATCGGGTTGTTTGGATTTTTGTATTTCCTCCTGTGAAAGCACCCACTCACTGGCTTCACGCATGCCATGGAAATAATAGTCGGTCTCGTACAAGCCATAAATGCCCTGAATACCTCCGGCAATTTCATTGTAATACAAGTACTGGTAAGGATGATTTCTAACAGAAAACAGAAGAGGATTTAAGCTTAAAAGTACGAACAGGATTCCGATACTGACAGAGATCCATTTTTTAGCTGATAGTGAGAACAATTGATTCAGCCCTTCAGAAGCCAGGATGACGAGGGGTGGGTAAATAAACAATACATGGCGCCACGCCCCGTAGATATTGGAGCCTTTTATGATGATAAAGGCCAGGGGCAACAGAATGGAGATAAGCAGGAACCAGGAGAACAACCTGTGTTCCCGGATCTTCTGTTTTTTGAACAGAACAAAAAAGATACAAAGCCCCCATAAAACAATGAAAGGGATGGTCATAATCATATACTTCGGCAGGTAGTACCAGGGCAACAACTCTGACCAGACCACTTCTCCTTCAAAGATCTGACGCAGGCTTGTTGGAAATTGGGACATGGCTCTCAGGGCCCGGAACGGATGTAAAACCGGTTGTTCCAATCCGTATGGCCAGAATACAAGCCCCAGAAACCAGGATGCCAAAACCACTAGAAGCACTACCAGAACTGTATTCAGAAGAGCCGGTGTATCTCTAAGCAAGGCCTTTCCTCTATTAAAGAAGAGATGGATTCCTGAAAACAGGAACAGGTATACATACACCAGGGCTCCGCCAATACGAATACTGATGATGAATGCAAAGGCAGAGATGGTCCACAGCAGGGCACCTATGGAGGGTTTGGGAAGCTCTTTTACCAGGCGTAAGAGGCCAAACAATGAGGCGATGTACCCAAGAGCAAAAGGAATATCCTTGAGGTTATTGAATGCATGTCCGATAAACCTGGGGGAAATGAGAAAAAGCACTATTGCAAGGATCCCGGTTCGGTATCCAAATAATGAAACAGCCAGTAAGGCGCTGAGCATTATAGTCAGCCAGCCGGCAAGGGCATTGGCTTTATGCCGGAATTTATAGATGTCTTTTACATTGAATATCCCCGAAATGAGTGTGGTTACATTATCAAATGACTGCCCGTAATATTTAAGATGTGTGCCAGGTGTATTTAAAGCCGATTTGTCCGAACCTCCACTCTTATAATAATTCAGGACCTTAAGGGAGTGGTTGTAATGCAGGTATTCGTCGCCGGAAATTCCGGCATCCAGACTCAGAAAAGGGAGCAGGAAAAAAGAAAAAATGGCCAGCCCCCAGAAAAGGGATCTTTGATTCAAAGAAACCAATAATCCGGGCCGGGAAGTTTTTAACCACTTCATTTTTACTGATCCTGAGAATAAAATTTCCTGACAAGGTATATGGGCCGGTTTTGAGATTCTTTATAAATCCGGAAGATGTATTCACCAATCACCCCCATAAAAGTCAACTGAATGGATCCGAGAAAATAAATGCTCAATAGTGTTGAGGACCATCCAATCACGGCAAAATCAAATATTTTGGCTACGATAACGTAGGCTCCTGCAAGAAAAAAAACAACGACTCCAAGGATGCCCAGATAGAGGCAAGCCTTCAGTGGGATCCGTGAAAACGAGTAGATGGCATCTGCACTCATGCTGAACAACCATTTCAGGCTCGTCCGGGATTTTCCAGCGGGCCTGTCAGCACGGTGGTATTCTATTTCACCCTGTCTGAAGCCGATGTACGAACGGAGCCCGGGAAGGTAACGGATTTTTTCTTTCAATTCCAGCAAGCCTTTGAGTGCGGTCCGGTTGAACATTGAAAAATTACCGACATGTTGGATGTTTTTCAGCCCGGAGATCCTGTTGAACAGAAAATGAAAGCTTTGGATCAACAGCCTTTTGTGGTATTTTTCTTTTCGTGATATCCGCCGGGCATTGATGATGTCGTAGTTTCCTGTTTGCATTTTCTGATACATGCCGGCGATCAGTTCGGGAGGATCCTGAAGATCGGCGTCCATCAACACAACATAATCACCCCTGGCGTGTTCGATGCCTGCGGTCAAAGCTGCCTGCAAGCCAAAATTTCGCGACAGGGAAAGTACTTTTACAGAAGGTTTCTGCTTATGGATTTTCAGTAGTATCCCGAGACTGTTATCCGTACTGCCGTCATCCACACAGATGATCTCGAAATTTGAGCCGGTTCCTGAAAGGGCAGCGATTGAACGTTCAAGAAGCTCCGGGATCAACGGTTCTTCATTATAGATGGGCAGAATTAGTGAGATCATTACTGTGTCGGGCTTGGTGTTATAAATTTAGTTTAATTACCTCGAAATGCAATAGATGGGAGCCAGGATTGTGGAAATGGAATGATGGAATGATATCGGAGCGGGATTGCCATATTATATGGCCGGATGCCAAAATTTCCGATATTCTCATGTTAGCCGTGGGCGGAGCCCATGGATTTGGCATATCCCATAAACTGGTTTTGGCTGAAGCCGGGTGTTATTCTTTATTCACCGGATGACTGAGAGTCACCCGGTGAATATTTTACAGACCTACGAGGTTTTCAAAACCTCGTAGGTCTCAAAGTGGACAGGTGGGCCGGTCGGCAGGCTTGCTGCCATCCGACCGGTATCTGGGAGTGTTAATATTGTATTCGGAACAGATCTAAATTTCCACCCAGATATTCCCTTCCTTGTTGGATTTGACGGCTGCTTCTATGAATTTCATGCCGCGCACACCATCTTCAATTCCGGGAAATTCTCCCGCATCGACTTTTAGTCCGCGAATGGCTTTGGCTGCTCCTTTATAAAGATTTCCAAAAGCCTCATAGATCCCTTCAGGATGGCCGGGAGGCAGAACGTGACTGGCTAAGGCAAAACCTGAATTGTATTCATGTCCGGGTTTATAGACTTTCACGGGCTCATCATCATTTATCAGATAAAGGTAGTTGGGATCTTCCTGTTCCCATTTTAGTCCGCCTTTGGAACCATATACGGCAATACGGATGTTATTTTCCTCTCCGGTGGCAATCTGGCTTGCGCGGATCACCCCCTTGAAATTTCCATCGAACCTTAATAAAACCGTACCATCAAGATCCATGGGATTGTCTTCTTTCAATGAATTCAGATCGGCCAGGATCTTCTTAATTTTTTCACCGGTAGTATATTCAATCAGGTTAAAGGCATGCACTCCGATGTCGGCCATACAGCTGCTGATACCACTGATCTTAGGGTCCAGTCGCCAGGTATTGAGTGTTGCTCCTTTGTTGTGGATGATGGCATTCACCCAGCCCTGATAGTACTGGGCATCGATGCGTTGGATCTTTCCTAAAACGCCCTGTTGGATAAGGCTGCGCATTTGTCGTACCATGGGGTATCCGGTATAGGTATGGGTAAGGCAAAAAACAAGCTCACGTTCTTTAAGCAGATGTTGTAAATATTCCGCATCTTCAACGGATGTTGTCAGGGGCTTATCACAAATTACATGAAAACCATTCTCGATGAGTTTTTTAGCATGTTCAAAGTGAATGTAATTGGGGGTTACAATGGATACTGCCTGCATGCGTTCTCCTTCCGGGAGTTTGAGTTCGCCCTTAATCAAGGCATCAATTGTAGCGTAGCACCTTTCAAGATCCAGTCCTTCCTCTTTGGCGAATTTCAGACTTTTTTCATGGCTGGCACTGAACAGGCCGCCAACCAATGTATAGTCGTTACAGATCCTTGAAGCACGGCGGTGAGCATCTCCGATAAAGGCGCCAATGCCCCCACCAATCATGCCCAGGTTTATTTTTTTCATAATCTTGGTATTATTTAGATGTTGTTATTCTTCAAATGCAGAGTCGAAGGAAATACCGGAGGGATTAAAATCCACAGCTTTTACAAATTCACAAGCTTCCCGGGCGCCTTCCTCACGATTCATGCCGCTGTCTTCCCATTCCACTGAGAGAGGGCCGTGATACCCGATCCGGTTCAAGGCACGGATAATCTCTTCAAAAGCAATATTACCTCGTCCCAAACTCCTGAAATCCCAATACCTCCGTCTGTCACCAAAATCCAGGTTTCCGCCAAACACACCCGCTTCGGTAGCAAAGGGTGACCAGCCTGCATCTTTCATATGAACATGAAAGATACGGTCGCTGAATTTATAAATAAACTCCAGGTAATCTACGCCCTGGTACCCCAGATGACTGGGATCATAATTAAAACCAAAGGCAGGATGATAATTGATGGCCTTAAGAGCTCTTTCAGATGTGACAACATCAAAAGCTATTTCAGTGGGATGAACCTCTAAACCAAACCGTATATGTAGTTTCTTAAACTCATCCATAATGGGTTTCCAGCGGTGTGCAAAATCTTTATAACCTGCTTCTATCATTTCTGCGGGAACGGGAGGGAAGGAATAATTCAGATGCCAGATCGAACTTCCTGTAAATCCATTAACCAGTTCAATTCCCAGCCGGTTGGCAGCTATTGCTGTTTTTATGATTTCTTCGGCAGCCCGCTTCCTGACGCCTTCAGGGTCGCCATCGCCCCATACATAGTGGGGAAGAATGCCTTTATGACGTTCATCAATCCTGTCACAAACCGCCTGGCCCACCAGGTGAGTGGATATGGCAAACAGTTTCAGATCATGTTTTTTCAGTGTTTCAAGCTTCTGCTGACAATAGTTTTCATCGGCTTTATCCACTTCAAAGTGGTCTCCCCAGCAAGCCAGTTCAAGTCCGTCGTATCCGAAGGCTTTGGCTTTTTCACAAATTATTTCGAAAGGCATATCGGCCCACTGGCCTGTGAATAAAGTTACTGGTCTGGCCATGATGGTATATTTTAATGTACAAACAATAAGGATCAGTTAGTATGCCGGGAGTTTCCATGGATCCCGGTATGGAACTTCAAGCAATGCATTTGCTGTTTTATTATTCTGAAAGCTCATTGAATTTTTATCCCAGGTCAGTTTGTCGCCTGCTCTGTAAGCGATATTTCCCAGGTGAGCAAAAATGGCGGCATCTTTAGCAACTTCTACGGGACAATTCGTCTTTCCCCCATTTCTGATGGCCCGGGCAAAATCAACAAAATGTTCACGAAAACCACCGGTTCCCGGCTGGTGCGGAATAGTTTCCATTTTCATTTCTTCTGCATTTAACTTTTCTGCAGTTACAAGCCAGCCATTCCTGTTAACTATCAGGGTCCCGTTTGTTCCCTGGAAGGCCACTCCATGGCCGCTGTTTTCTGGGTTAACACTCAGGTTAATTGAGTGTTCCCAGACAATGGTAAAGTCGTCAAATTCATAGAGAATGTTCAGAGTACCTGGTGTTTGTCGCGCCCCGTCCGGATAAGAAAACCTGCCTCCCGATGCCATGATGCTGTTGGGAACTTTTACTTTCATGCCATAAAGTGCATAATCCAGCATGTGCACGCCCCAGTCGGTCATTAGACCTCCTGCGTAATTCCAGTAATACCTGAAGTTGTAATGGAAATGATTCTTGTTAAAAGGTCTGGCAGGGGCCGGTCCCAGCCACATGTCATAATCCACGCCTTCAGGAGTGGCTTCGTCCGGGACTCTGGACAGTTTTGCTTTACCTGTATAGGACCAGGCTTTCACCCGGCTTATAGTCCCAAGATCCCCGGAATGCAGGAAATTAATGGCATCCTGCCAGTGTTTCCCGCTGCGTTGCCACTGTCCGACGGTCACTACCTGTTTCCTGTATTTCCTGGCAGCTTTTTCCATGATCAGGGATTCCTTAATGGAGTTTGCAAGGGGTTTTTCAATATATACGTGTTTGCCGGCTTCCAGGGCCATCACCATCATGAGGCAGTGCCAGTGGTCTGGTGTGCTGATAATTACCGCATCAATATCCTTATTCTCCAGGAGTTTCCGGAAATCTTTATACAATTTCGGCCTGGTTTCATATTGTTTTTCCAGTTGTCCGGCCCGGCCATTCAGGATGGTTTCATCAATGTCGCACAAGGCAGCCAGTTCGACATTGGGAACGGGAAGCATCCCATTAAGGTTGGCATATCCCTGATTACGGATACCAATGGCCCCCAGTACAATTTTATCATTGGGACCTGAGCAACCTGCCTGACCTGGAAGGGCCGATACAATACCGGTTCCTGCAATGATCTTTGCCGAGGTTTTTACAAAATTTCTTCTTGAAGGATTCATCAGATAAAACATTATATTTCCCTGATCCAGATGTTCCTGAATCTGATTTTTTATTGGGTATTCAGGCGTTTCAGGGCAAAGCTTGCCATTTCTTCTGTGGTTTTATCTTCCATCAACTTTTTTAGTGATGGAATGCAGGCATCGGATCCCATCCAGCTTAACTCCTGCATGATATAATTCTTGCTTTCCGGAGTTGCTTCAGAATTCAGAAACGCAATCATTTTGTCTTCATACATACTCAGCTTCTCTCCACGGCTTCCGGCCGTTCTGACCCGTTCTGAAATATCGCTGAGGAATTGCCTGCTTTTTCCAAATGTAAAATTTGCCGCGCCATTAAAGAGTTCATCAAGGGTATAGGGCCGGTAATTTGGCCAAAGCATGGTGCTGACTGAATTTGGGGCGTCAACAGGCATCTCCTGGGTGACAGAACCTGTGGCTGCCCATTCCGCTCCTCTTTGGAGGCTGGTAATAAATCCTGCACA
>CAYOFK010000144.1:0-7522 GCA_964403185.1 uncultured Rikenellaceae bacterium
GCCCATTTCAATCAGTTCTTCCGCCTTATAAAAATCAAAAATACCACAGGATCTTCTGGATATCTTTATTAAGATATCCGGCGGATATTTTTCTATTGTCATTTTTGAAATCTGATAAGTCAATAAACTTATGGTTCTGTTAATCAGATCAAAGTATCCTAATTTTTCATGTTGGTCTGAAGGATAGATTTTATGTAAATGATCCTGGAACTCTCTGATCTTCCTGAGATATACTGATTGTTTTTTATCTGTTTCCTTTTTTGAAGCAGATGGTTTCAATACCGGGATGTCTGCATTTACATGAACGGCAACCAGAAGATCATCTTTAGTTCTTTTAACACGATTAATAGGGATTGGATTGGTAACACCACCATCAACAAGCAGCGAATTTCCTGTCTTTACCGGAGTGATGACCGTAGGAATGGCAATGGAAGCTCTTACCGCATCATAAATACTGCCTTTTGTAAAAACCACCTCTTTGTTATTTATAATATCTGTTGCTGTGGCCGCATAATGAATTTTTAAATCCTCTATATTCATATCGGGAATAAAGTCTTTCATTCTGTTAAATACCCTGTCACCCTTTATCAATCCCTGAGAACTAAACGTAAAATCAATGAGTTTAAAAACTTCTAATTTTTTCAGTGTGCATATCCAGTTTTTATATTCCTGCATTTTTCCGACAGCATAAACACCGCCAATCAGACTTCCCATAGAAGTGCCGGATATGGATGTAATGTTAAAACCATGTTTCTCCAGTTCCTCAATGGCCCCAATGTGTGCAATTCCCCTGGCGCCACCGCCGGATAACACCAGGGCAACGTTTTTTTTCATGATATTGAAATTACAGCATTCTCAATCTTAAGCATATTATTCAAAATAACTGTCCTGAAACAGAAAGGAAAAACCACATTGTTTATTAACAAACTAATTGAATGATCATTAATATAGTATTAATGTAGGAATAAATGAGCAACTTTCGTAATTTAGTCAGGAATCATATCAACCAGGAATATCCTCAATCAGACAATAAACCTTAAAATCAATGAGAATAAATTATAGATTCTATTTGGTTTTTCTCATTGTCATATGTACTAATTTATACTGCAACGCAGAAGATAATGGTGAAAAATACAGAACATTAAGGCTTGGTTTTAACTATGGTTTTGGAACACAACAAAGTTTTCCGTTTAATTTCAAAGACTACACGTATGATGTGCAATTCTATAAATTTCAAATCAATTATGAATTGAACGCAAAAACAAAATGGAAGATTGAATTAAATATTGAACCAGGCATATACATAGCTAACCACCAGTTATTGAATGTCAATTATGTTCAACCCAGGTTTGGAAATGATTACCTTGATCAAAGATTAAGGTTTTCGAAAAAAAAGCAAATTAATGAATATGCATTAAATTTTGGAATACTTTTCAGATACAATATTTGCAGGCAATTAAGTACTTACATTTTAGGAAGTGTAGGCCCAATGATATCCAGTATAGATACGGAAAGATTAGCAAAGGGGTTTGCATTTTCAGACATATTTGCTTTAGGTGTATCCTATATGGTTAATTTTATTTTTTTGGATTTAAGATTTAGCCTCAGACATGTTTCTAATGCCAACCTGCAATCACCTAACAGTGGTCATAATAGTACTAATATGGAATTTGGTGTTTCATTTCAATTATAAATATATATGTGGCAATTTAATAACTCTTACATCCAGGCTAAAGATACTACTTCAGTGTATTTCTTAATTACAGACGGGTAATCCTTAATTCAATGATCATGAGACAACAACTTAAATTCTTTTCTGCCAATCTTTTAGCAATTATCATGCTTGTTTTAATGCAAAATTGCGGAACCGGAAAAATTGAATATGCCGATCTGGTGATCGCAAATGCAAAAGTTTTCACTGTTGATCAGGAGAATCCTGACGCTGAAGCCATCGCCATAAAAGGTGAATGGATCATTGCGGTTGGATCCGGTAAATCAATTGAAAAATACATCCACGACGATTCAACCCGGGTGATTGATGCCGGTGGAAAACTGGTCATTCCCGGATTTAATGATGCCCATGCACATTATGGTCCGGTTAACCTTGATTATATTGAATTGCGATATATTACCGATCCCAATATCATTACCGAAAAGGTTAGAGAAAAAGTCGCCCTGGCACAACCCGGTGAATTGATCCGGGGCGGGCATTGGGAGCACGAAATGTTTATTAACAGACAATGGCCCACTAAGGAACTTATTGATAAGGTGGCTCCCAATAATCCTGTGCTCCTGAGCCGTGCAGACGGGCATTCCATACTTGTGAACAGTTATGTTCTCAAAGCATCGGGAATTAAGAAAGACACACCCGATCCCTTTGGCGGAGAGATCCAGAAAGACCAGGAAACCGGCGAACCTACCGGGATCCTCAAAGAATCTGCCAAAAGGCTGATCAAAACAGGGGCTGTAAGAATTGAACGCACTGAAAAAGAACAACAGGAACGAATCAATAAGGGTTGGCAGGCTGCCCTGGATATGGCGGCAGAACTTGGGGTTACAAGTATTCAGTATCCAGGAGGAGGAAATGCGGCATTGTTTCAAAATTATAAAGATGAGGGCACATTAACCGTTCGCATTGATGTGGCAGGAAGATTAACGGATGACCTGGAACTCCTCGAGAAATATGAATTAATGAGAGAAGAATTCCACAGTGATCGAAACTGGGTCCGTTTCGGATACCTTAAAGGAATGATTGACGGCACTCTGGGATCAGCCACCATGATGGTGTATGAGCCTTTTGAAGATGAGCCTGATAAAACCGGTTTGCCACAAATGCCTTACGAAGAACTTGAACAAAAGGTTATTTTATGTGATTCGATGGGATTCCAGATAGGAATACATGCCATAGGCCCAAAAGCCAATACCTGGATATTGAATGCCTTTGAGAAAGCAATTGAGGTAAACGGAAAGCGTGACAGCCGGCACCGCAGTGAACATGCACAGATACTGATTGAAAAAGACATTCCCCGGTTTGCCGAATTGGGTGTAATCGCCTCTATGCAACCCACTCATTGCATCACCGACAAGCGGTTTTGTGAGAAAAGGATAGGGAAGGAACGCAGCAAGTATGCATACGCCTGGAGAAGCCTCCTGGATGCAGGCGCTAAAATGGCTTTTGGTTCGGATTATTCAGTAGAACCCCTGGATCCGATGGAAGGAATGTATGCTGCCGTATCCCGTAAGGACAGACAGGGAGAAGAAGGGGACGGATGGTTCCCGGAGCAGAAGTTGACCATGGCAGAGGCCATTGAATTTTATACTCTCGGTGCTGCATATGCCCAGTTTATGGAAGACCGTAAGGGCATGATCAGGGAAGGCTATCTGGCAGATATTGTGATTGTTAACCAGGATCTGTTCACCATCCCTGAAGACCGTATCATGAAAACCAAAGTGGACATTACCATTGTAGGAGGGAAAGTGGTGTACAAGAGAGGGGAATGATGAAGGATGAGTTAAGTCTAAGGTCCAAAAGTCAAAAGGTCGAAGTAGTGAGCAGGTGCTGGGCGCAGGAACCTTGTGCTACGACTCCCAGTTCGTGCTACGAGTTAGGGCAGGGAATGAATCGTGGATCAAGAAAAAAGTAAAAAGTAAGTAGACGGATTGTTGGGGATCTATTCTGCATGTTTGAAAAAAATGCGAAACATAATTAAAAATTCATAATTCCCGGCCATATGGATAAAAATGACAGAAAAGAACGCCAGGTGATCTCTTATCTTATTTTAAGAACCCTTATAGGTGCCATAGGAATAGTACTTCCGGTACTTCTGGTTACAGGCTGTTTTATATACGGTGGATGCAGTGAAATTCAGAATTCAATCAGTGCATATTACCATACAGGGGTCAGGGATGTTTTTGTAGGTGTTCTTTTTGTTCTTGGCTTCTTTTTGCTTTCGTACAGAGGCTATGAAAGGACTGATAATATTGGTGCAAACCTTGGATTTATTTTTGCATTGGGTGTGGCTCTATGCCCCACCCAAAGTCCCTATCCTGTAGTTCAAACAATGCATTTTGTTTTTGCAGGCTTACTTTTTAGTGTATTTATTTATTTCTCACTAATCCTCTTCAGAAAAGGAGTAAGTAAGGGAGATCGCACGGGACAAAAAGACACCAGGAACAGGATCTACCTGATCTGTGGTATCATAATGATTCTCTGCATCGGCTTTATCGGATTAAGTGTTCTCCTGCTCTCAGATGAGCAACAACTGATATACAAGCCTGTATTCTGGTTTGAGACCCTGGCTTTATGGGCTTTTGGATTTTCATGGTTGACAAAAGGACAGTTATTATGGAAAGATGTGAAAAAAACATAAGTCGATAAGCGATTTACAAAATCGCTCTACAGGCAGTCCGCTATTTGTTTTACAGCAATGAAATAATTTAATAATTCAGCAATCGGGCACCATAATCGTTCCAAGATCCGTCTGCCGTTTTTTATATTAAAACCTCCCGCTGAACTGCAGACTGTAATGCCGCTGTGGCTGGATGTCTCCGGGCCGGCCCATGTATTCTGCATTCCCTATGTTCTTTACGCCCAGTGATATTGCGTATGTATCGCCAAATCTATAGGTAATATATCCATCAACCAGGATGTAACCATTATTATTCTGTAACCAGTATTCATAAAAACCGGGCAGTAAAGATTCGCGGGTTAAGGGATTTAAAAATACATCATCTATGTTCAGGATCTTTGAGCGGTAAAACAGGTTCAGTCCAAAATCAAACTTTCTAAAGCTGGTTATGGATGTCAGGGTTATGATATTCTTCCTCCTGTATTTCAAGTAAATACCCGTATTCCGGTTTGTGGCTTTGTTATATTCAACCGGATACATAAAGGCATAGCCTGCCCTAACACTGGAATGTACGGGTCCGAACTCCCTGGTCAGGGCCGTTTCAATTTCAAACCCATACACCCGGGAATGCTCCGTATTAACCGCCCTGAATCCAAAGTCACCCACCTGGGTAACAGGATCGGGATAGATCCCGAACATGTATTCGATCAGATCGGTATTTTGTGTATAAAACAGGGACAGGTCAACTTGTCCAGACATTTTTTGGGTTGAAAGGCCTTGCTTGATCCCCAGCTCTGAACTCCAGCCTGACTCAGGTTTGATGTCCGGGTTCGGAAAGATCCGCACTGCTCCAACGGTTGTGGTTGCAAACTTCTCAGCAATGGAAGGGTAGCGGTAGCCCTGTCCAAATGAAGCTCTTATAAATGTCATGCGTCCGGCATGGTAATTGATACCCGTTCTGAAAATTGCTATGGTCTTATCGTTCACTCCATCCAATGAATTATGCTCTACCCTCAGACCTCCGATCAGTTTCAGACGGGTTACCGGCCTGTAATCCAACTGTGCATAACCTGCAAGGTTCAGACCCTGATGATCCCCGTGAAAATTGGAAACAATCTTACTGTAGGTAGTGGCAGTGCCGGCAATGATATCAAGTTTCTCAAAGAGTTTGTACCAGAGCTGATATTCTGCAAAAGAGGATGTGGCATCGCTGTTGTTCTGCGGACTTTCAGGCAGTTTGTTCCGCGTATGCTGAATCCGCATCCTGAAGTCGTGTTTAAACCGTCCTTCCTTTTCAAAACTGACAAAGGGATCAAACATCAGACTCAATCCGTTAAATTCATTGGCTGTGGATTCATTCTGTCTGAGGGCTCCGGAATCGGCATCTTCCCAAAGGATAAAATCGGTACGGACCGTATAACCGGCATTTACATACACTCCATAACTCAAGCCGCCTGTTTTTTCTGAATCTCTTTTTAATCTTATGTTTACGGTAGCCAGTTTTTCATCATTCAAACGCCTGTAACCATTATTAAATAACAGCCTGCCTCCCACTCCCACCCCAGTATTCCCGTATTTTTTTGAATGGGAGACGGAGGCTCTTGTAAATGCCCTGGGGGCATTCCACCAGGTCCATTTTTTATTACGGGGACTGCCATAGATTCCTGAAGTAACTGATAAGCGTGTCACCGGTTCTTGTTCAGCGTCCAGGGTCCTCAGGTTAATGATCCCATTAAGGGCTGAGGATCCGTATAATACTGAAGAAGCACCCTTTATGACCTCTATTTGTGCAAGGTTCTCCAAAGGCAGAAAGGACCATTTGACATTTCCGGCATCCGCTGAAAGCGCCGGCACCCCGTCAATCAGTACCAGTACCCTGCTGCCAACTCCGTAGCTGTAGCCGCTTCCGCCCCGTATGGAGGCCTGTCCGTCCATGATCTCAATTCCGGAAGTCTGGTTGATGATGTCCTCCGGATTGATGATGTGATTTTCCGTAATGGCTTCAGGTTTTATTATGTTGGTGGAAACTGTGAGCTCTGATATCTTCTGGGCTGATCTGCCGGGACTGACAACAATTTCATCAATTTCACTGACTTCACTGACCAGCATAATGTCCAACCGGACGGTGTCATGTGCCTTAACAGTGAGATCCTCTTTTTGAGTTTTGTACCCAACATAATGAAACAGCATCACCAGCATGCCGGGAGACACCTTAATAAGGTACCGGCCATTCCGGTCAGTCACAGTACCCCGGCCATCACCAAGAATGACATGAACACCATCCATGGCTTCCAGGGTTTGATCATCAACAACAGTTCCCTTAATAACCGCCTGCTGGCCCGAACTAACGGAGACATAAACAATTGTAATGATCAGAAACAATAATGCATGCCGCATAAAAATCATCACTTAGGCTTAAAGGTCATCCTGATTGCTATGGGGAACGGCTGTGAAGGGAAACTGGTGGTTATCTTAAAGGATGATTGCGTTAATTCCACAATATAGCATGTGATAGGCACCGGCAGTGAGTCGGATTCAATGGTGATGTTCGCATCCTGATTGGTCAGCATCCAGGTTCCTGTATACCTTCCAAAATACCCGGTCCCGTCCTCACGGAATTTCGCATCACCTGCAAATTTCTCAAGCAGTCCCCCCGGTCCGCCCGCATCCACACCATTGGCCAGTAGGCTGTCGGATGTCCATGTCGGAGTAGACAGCAAAATAAAGCGTTCAGAGCGCAGGCCTTTGTCCTTATTACATGCAAGAGTCAGGCAGAAGGAGCCTGTAATAACCAGTAGAATAGCAAGTTGTTTTTTCATTTTTCAGAATATTTAATAAATACCGGTGTAGTTGTTGTTTCTGTTGTTTCTGTGCATTTACAGGGCTTTTTTACACTTTCCCCAATATCACTGTCTCTTTTTTACCTCATTTCTGTATTAACTCATCCCCTCATTTATCAGATACAAAATATACGAAATTTTTCTTAACAGAACATTTCGTTCCCATGGAACTTTATTTTTCCCGTTTATGTAATGAGGCCACATATATTAAATTTTTTGCCAATGCCAGGACCTCCTGACTCAATAACCGAGGGCAGGCGGGCTGACAGGTCTGCAAAGTTCCATAACCTTCAAATACCCGTTCGACCCTGACTGCCAGCAGGTACGGCTGGG
>CAYOFK010000145.1:0-3657 GCA_964403185.1 uncultured Rikenellaceae bacterium
TAACGGTTACAATATACACCCCGGCAACCAGACCTGAAGCCGTAGCAGTGGTTTGCGCTCCCGGATCATCCCAGAGGTATGTATAAGGTGCGGTTCCGTCTGCAGCCGTAACGGTGGCGGAGCCTGTGGCATCTCCAAAGCATAATACGTTAGTTTGAGCAGTGATACTTGCCGAAAGCGCCGCCGGTTCGGAAATGGTATAAGGTCCTCCGGAAACTGTACAACTGTTGGCATCAATGACAACTACACTGTAGGGGCCCGGACTCAAACCTGACACATCTTCGGTTGTTGCTCCATTGCTCCAGGTAACCGAGTAGGGGGGAGCTCCACCTGAAATAGTGAGATCTATGGCCCCGTCACCAGATCCATTGCATGTAACATCGGTAATGATTTCAGTAAGGCTTGCAGGTGTACAAACAAAACCAAGAGCAAACTGGGTGCCGGTTCCGGCAGTTGAAATAGTTATGGTTAGGTTGTTACGATAAACAATTGGGGGACTGGCGCTGGAATGTGTACCGTCAAAATACCAGTTTCCGTCATTGTCACTTTTAATAATCCTTGTATCGGCATTAAACAGTTGGCTTGTAAAATCCTGGGCAAGTAATTCGATATTGTAATCACTAGTGGTTAATCCGCCGGCAGCAATAAAATTCCAATAACCTTCTGTAAACCGGTTCTCAACATTTGCTGTTCCATCTGTTTGGGGAAGGTTTTTTTGTCCCGGATCAGTTGCAATGAATGCTCCGGTTACACTTCCTGCATTGTTGGTAATGAATGTCAAAGATGCCGGTCTGTAAGAGCTGCTTGTTCCAAGAGGAAACAGGACCAATCCTCCCGGATTGAGAATATACCTTTCAAAATTTCCAACAATGGTCCCTGAACTATGTGTAAGAGTTCCTTCGAAACCAGCAACAGCAGCCGTTCCAAGTGTTACTTTATTTGTTCCGGTTTGGATGATCCCGGCACTCATTTGAAACGCGTTGGAAATGGTGATGTTATCATTTAAGATTAAGTTACCCCCGGATTTATTTAAAACAAAATCATAAAAACTTTCCCCCCCTGAAGAGTTTGAAATGGTTTGATCGCCGGATCCGAGAATGGAAACCTGACTGGTTCCCTCATTAAAACCCGAAAGGTTGGTCCAGTTACCATATAAATTAACGTTAAAATTATTTGCAACCAGAGTGGTGGGATTATTGATAGTGACATCACCAAGAACGTTCAGATTGTTACTGAGGGTTTTATTCCCCGATCCGCTGATGATTAAATGGTAGTAATTGTTTAAGGAAGCATCTTTAACGGACTGGCCTCCAGACAAAGAATATTGAACGGTATTTCCTGATGCAGAGGCATTAAGAATTCCTGTTGATAATAACACCCCCCCTGATCCTAAATAGGAATTTGCATCATTGGTCCAGGTGGAATTGGCATTACCGCCAACAATATTTCCATACACCTCAATGGCACCCTGGTTGGAAAAAGTTATGTCATTCCCAATTTGAATGTCCCCGTACATCGATAGGTTTGACCCGGCTAAAAGTGTGGAGTTTGAGAAAATATTGAAATACCTGTTGGAGGCATTGACACTGATTGATCCGGTTCCATCAATAGTGCCTCCAAAGAAACTGAAATCCTGAGCAGCGCCAATTCTTGAGGTATAAATACCATTTATGATCAGGGTCCCAAATACAATAACAGTTCTGTCATCGGCGTCTAAAACACCACCTGCCTGGATGGTGAGATCTGCACAGCTTACTCCAAATCCATCGGCAGTAACCGTAGTCCCCGGAGATATTATTGCATGGTCCCAGGGAAATGGAAATCCGGCTCCGCCCCAGGTTGCACTGGTATACCAGTTCCCGTTTTGTGTGGAGGTATAGGTAACCTGACTAAATAGAAATGAATTTGAGAGCAGGAAAAATACCAGTGAAATAATAATGAAACGTGGGAATTGAGGTGTTTTATTCATTTTTTTAATATGGGAAAAACATTTCAAAATAAACAAATTCCAATTAGATTTTTCAGAAAGGGTACTAAATCTTATACACAACTAAAGGTCAAAAGGTTGCATTGCCTGGCTTAAGGCTTTGATCAATGGTTTTGGACCGGGATGTTGTTTTTAGGGATATTCTATTGAAAAATCATGTGAACCCTGTTGTTTATCAGGTTTTTCATGCATTTTAACAGCAGAAGATACTTTTCTATATTAATTGATAATAAGACTGATTTTTTTGACGAAAGTAAATTGTCTTACCTGATGGGTCAATCAGGTTGAATTAAATTTATTTAAGGATGTGATCCAGCCAGGAATCGAACCTGGGACCTACAGTTTAGAAGACTGTTGCTCTATCCAACTGAGCTACTGGACCTTATATTTTTAATTAATTCTCTTCCTTCCGTGTAGATTTTGTTTTCCCTATGTTATGCTCATATAATCTTCTGTCCAAATCATTTGCCATACCCTTATATAACCTCTTTCCATCCTTGCTTTCTATTACGTAAACATAGTACATGTGCTAGGACTTTCTGTTGCTCCCTGCCTGCCATGCCTCCGCCAGGTAAACCGGCCGGCAGGTATCCAATCCCGAAAATCTTCCGATCTTGATCGGATTAGATTTTCGAGGATCCCCGGTTTGGTTATGAAATTACAGATTTCAACCAAACCGGGACTGAGCTACCGGACCAATACCAGGGGGCAAAGATAATCCTTTTTTGTTTTTCCATGAATGAAATTGGCATGCGATGAATTGAATTAAAACTCTGCAATTTATTAACTTTACGGATCATTACAGGTGAAGATAGGTTCATTCTAAAACATAAGCATAAGAAAAAACATTCGGGATAAGCTGTTCCGGACTTGATTCGGGAATACTGGTTCCCTGATGATTGTGGCGGGGCAGTTCATTGCCACCACCTTAGCTCAAATTATTATTATATGACAATCATAAACAATCCACTTCTCAAATTATTGCTGCTGGCAATCATAGCATGTACACTGTTTTCCTGCACAGGTAAAAGAAATTCAGAAAACAAAACAAGCATGGATATAAAATCTGGTATTATAACCGGAACCTTCGGTTCGGTTGATGGTGAAGAAGTAAAACTTTACACATTGACCAATTCCAACGGCATGGTAATAAAAGTTACAAATTATGGCGGCATTGTCACATCCATACAGGTACCGGACAGGGACACCAGGCTTGGCGATGTCGCACTGGGTTTTGATGAACTGCAGCCCTATCTTGACGGTCATCCCTATTTTGGTTGTATAGTTGGCAGGTATGGAAACCGGATTGCCAATGCCGGTTTTGAACTTGACGGTCAATCCTATATTCTGACTAAAAATAACGGCGAAAACTCCCTGCATGGCGGAGATGTTGGTTTTGATAAAAAGATCTGGGAGGCTGAAACATTTGAATCGG
Organism: uncultured Rikenellaceae bacterium; assembly: GCA_964403185.1. Taxonomy (GTDB): domain Bacteria; phylum Bacteroidota; class Bacteroidia; order Bacteroidales; family VadinHA17; genus CAYOFK01. The sequence goes on from CAYOFK010000145.1 coordinate 3,423, forward strand.
AAAAGGGAGTGGGACTTCAATTGCACTACCTGAGCCCCGACATGGAAGAAGGGTATCCGGGGAACCTGGATGTGTTTGTGACCTATCTTCTTACTGATGAAAATGAGATCATCATTACCTATAAAGCCACTACAGACAAGGCCTGTCCGGTTAACCTTACCTGGCATGGATATTTTAATCTTACGGAAGGCCGGGAAAATGTTAAAGGGCACCAAATACTTATTAATGCGGACAA
>CAYOFK010000145.1:3757-7438 GCA_964403185.1 uncultured Rikenellaceae bacterium
AGGAATGGCGTTGTGTATAATTCTCAATACGGATTCTGCCTGGAGGCACAACATTTCCCTGATTCTCCCAATCAACCTGGTTTTCCAAATAGCATTTTGAGACCTGGTGAAGTTTATGCCCAGACAACGATATACAGGTTTTCAGTAAAATAAGATTCAAGTCTCCCTGCTCATGAAAAGATGGCCTCCGATAGTTCTGACCGTTCTGCTTTTAGAGACATTGCTTTGTGGTGCGCTGTGCGGTCAGACATTGGAGACATTCGGATACCGCTTTTCTGAGGGTTTGGAAACAGTGTCAATAAGGCTGAAAGGCAGTGATGAACTCGTTTTTACTCAACACATGCCCTTGTTCAGTGTGGTAATCAACGGGATTTATATGGCGTCTGATGAAGCCAAGGTCGCCCTGGACGGCCAGATCATCAGGTTTGTATTCACCAATGGAGTCAGTGGTACGATACGTTCAATCGGAAATGGCGACCTGGGATGGAAGGGCATTCTGAAAATTCAGAACAGTACTCTTGACACCATCACAGTTGAGAATGTGGTGCCGTTTGGAGCATCCGGAGACCATGTGTATATTACATCTGAAGGACCATGGTCACTTACCAGGGCCCGGCTCTATAGGCAGGACGGAAGTCCTGTCAGCCTGATCTTACCGGATAATGCCTGGGAATTGGGATATGGCGCCTTTGAGCTGGATGACCACTTTTCTGTGTGTGCCATAAGTCGAAGAACGGGTAAAAACCTTGCTGAGTTCAGGCGGTATAAAACCATCATTCCCCCAAGGGGCATGGTTGAATATACCCTTTATGCAGATCTGTACCAGGGAGCCTGGCAAAACGGACTGAAACTGATGTTCCGGGACAGGTATTTGTATGACCTTGAAGAGTTTGATAACAGCCTGTATGACAGAGCGGATCTGCAATGGATAAGAGACAAATATTTGATCACCCTTCAGTTTGCCTGGGATCGTGAATTTTATGATCCCGAATCCGGCAAATACACATTTTATGATTACCTGGATAAAGGTAAAAACCTTTTGGGCGGTTTTGATGTTTTTGGTATATGGCCAACCTGGCCACGGCTTGGCATCGATCAGCGTAACCAGTGGGAGTTGTACGCAGATCTGCCCTATGGATTACCCAAACTTAAAGAACTTTCGCGGTATGGCAAAGCAAACGGCACCAGGTTTTTCATATCCTACAACCCCTGGGATCAAAGTACCAGCGAGAATGATCCGCTGGCTTCCATGGCTGCACTTATTGAAGCCACTGATGCTGATGGAGTAGTGCTGGACACCAGGGGCAGTTCAAGTATCCGGCTGCAAAATGCAGCGGATTTTGTTAAGGAGGGCGTGATCATGTATTCAGAGGGAATGGCCATTCCGAAAGACATGCCTGGCATCGTATCAGGCAGGGTACATAATGCAATTGAAATTGCTCCCGTACTGAACCTTAATAAACTTATTAAACCTGAATTTGCCATATTCAGAGTCTGTGTTTTAAACAGGGGACCGATCCACCGTGATATCGGAATTTCATTTTTTAATGGCTATGGAACTGAGATCAACACCTTTGATCCCGGCAGACCCGATTGGATGGAGGAGGATCTTACATATCTTGGGAAGACTACCAGGATACTCAGGGAAAACGCCTCGGTTTTTATTAATAACAAGTGGATACCGCTGGTTCAAAGCTTAAAAGATTCCGTATGGGTGAATCATTGGCAGGATGACAGAAAACATGTTTATACGATCTTCAGCTTAAATCCTGCCGGCGTTAAGCAACCCTTATTTGAAATTGAACCTGAGGAGAATTTCCATTATGTCAGTCTGTGGAACCATAAAACCCTGGACGCCGTGGAGATTGACGGACGGCACTATATTCAGGCTAATGTAAAAGAGTTCCATAGATCTTACCTGGGCAGCAATAAGGCAGGTAATGTGGATTGTATTGCCAGACTCCCGAAGATCCTTAACGTGCAGATCACCGGAGATTCACTCAGGTTTGTAAAAAATGCCCGCGGTGAAGTATGGATCACCCGGGGAAACCCTTCCTACCAGAATGAACCGGTTGTTTTTACAGAGGATCAGGCCGTCATCAGGTTGAAAGATCATTTTGGGCCACACCAGGGCAAATATGTGGTACAACTGATGGATGAGGGCAACCTGGTTGATGAACAAGTCGTTTACCGTGGATCCGAACCGTATTTAACCAGTGTAAGTACCCCAATACGGTATTTTAAAAGAGCCCCGCAGGGAATGAAAGAGATCCCTGAGGGTGATTTTATGTTTAGAGTATCCAATCCCGACCAGTTTATTCCATACCCCGATTTTACTGAGCCGCGACCGGTTCGTATGAAAAGATTTTTTATGGATGAGTATCCTGTCACCAATGAAAAGTTCCATGAATTCCTCGTGGCAACGGGATACCAGCCCGGTGATCCATTCAATTTTCTGAAACACTGGAAGGATGGGATGTACCCTCCCGGCCTGGGTAATTATGCTGTAGTGTATGTCAGTCTTGAAGATGCCAGGGCTTATGCTACATGGGCCGGGAAGCGCCTGCCAACTGAAAAGGAATGGCAATATGCTGCCCAGGGAGATGACGGACGGTTATGGCCCTGGGGTAATGAGTTTCATGGAACCAAATGCAACAATGCCTTTGGGCGTCAAACTCCGGTTGATGCCTTTGAAAAGGGGGAGAGCGTATTTAAGATTAAAGACCTGGTTGGTAATATATGGCAGCTAACAAATGATGTATACGAGAACGGAAGCTACCGGTTTGTCATCATCAGAGGTGGCAGTTATTATAAACCTAAAGGCAGCATCTGGTATGTAAACGGAGGTCCTCAAAGACTCGATCAAACCCAGATGCTGCTGTTGGTGTCTCCGCGATTCGACAGAAGTGCCACTGTTGGATTCAGATGTGTGGCAGATACAAAATAACAGACTGGAATAAACCAGATTTAATCACTAACAAAATGGCTGTACGTATTTCTTTCAGGAACGAAAAGCAGCGCATGAGTCCGGAACGTAAACGCAGTTCCATGATCATTCGTTATGGCATGTATGTCTTTTTTATACTGATCCTGATCTTGCTGGTGGCATTGGTGTTGCTTCTTAAGTCTCTTGAGCAGGGAAATGAAGGCTTTCTGATAATTTAAAGTGATTTTTTCAGACGCCGGCAACACCATGGCTGAAGAATCAGAGGGTCTGTTTAAAGCAAAAAATCTGCCTTCAATTAATTGTATATCAAATGTTTCAAGGATGTTGTAATCGGCGACGAAACGACTCAGGATATGCACCTCACCCTCCTGACCTCCTTCCCTCAATATGCCCTGTCCGTTAAAGTCCCTTCCGGGGATATTGTTGGAAAGTGAGGTTGAGACAATTTCCGGAATGGCGGAGAATTTTTGTTTGAAAATTTCCTGTTGGTTCCCCAGTTCGCTGACTTTATCAATTATAATTACCTTATCGGTATTGAACCCCATGTCTTTGGTCCGGATGTATTTGACCTGTGAAAATACGGTCAGCATGCAAATAATTTAAAAAATTGAAATTGAAAATTGAAAGACCACCAATCCGTTCCTGATGGTGCCTGATCTGCTTCCGGAGGTAAGCTTTCCCATAAGAACTTCGGAAATACCATAAGAGGATTGAATAAAGGCCGCATAGCTTCC
>CAYOFK010000146.1:0-7414 GCA_964403185.1 uncultured Rikenellaceae bacterium
AAAAATCCCTGTACTGCGTACCAGTCTTTTTTATGTTTGTCGGGGTGGCGGGATTTGAACCCACGACCTCGTCGTCCCGAACGACGCGCGCTGCCGGACTGCGCTACACCCCGCCGTGTCCGCTGTAGCCTTGGCGAAGGCGGATGTTAACTGCCTTTCCGAAAAATAAACAAACTTATAAAATATACATAATAAGCAAAAATTTATTTCAAAAGGCCCGGTTTCAAAATTCTGTTTATAACCATATCCGGAGTGATCCATTTTAAACAGGCCAAATCCCCCCGGTGACAGCTTCCCTTTCCATATACTGTGCAGGGCCGGCAACCAAGATCTTCCTGCGGGATTTGTATGCAGTTTTCTTCGGGTTGATTCAGCGCTGAAAATCCTAAAAAAGGATGGGTGCCGCCCCAGATTGAAAAGGTTGGAATTCCAACCAGGGACGCAATATGCATGTTCGCCGAATCCATGCTGATCATAAAATGTAACCGGCTGACCAACTGCACTTCCTCTTCCAGTTTTAACTGCCCGGTGACATTGACTACATTCCCGTAATCTACAGCCAGGGCATCCAGTCTTGATTTTTCTTCACTGCCGCCTCCAAATAATAAGAAGTATGCGGAGACTGAGGCTGAGATTTTGTCGATAATTTCCCTGAAATTATCCAAATCCCACATTTTGAGAGGATGTTTTGCCATGGGAGCCAGCCCGATCCATGTGCTCTTTTCGGAAATGTTGTAGGTTTTAATAAAATTATCCACACCTGGTATGGCCGATGGAACAGGTGTTAATAAATGGTTGAGCGGACCTGTGAGACCGGGCAATACCATCCGAAAAACATCAAGATACCGCCCGGTGGTATGTTTGAGCTTCCTGAGTTCTGCTCCTTTGGTGATTTTTGTTTTTTCAGCCCGGCCTTTCCTGATTCTGTATACCTTTTCTCCTTTGAGTTCAAAGAAGCCGGTAAGGATCCGGGATCGAAGCACGCTGTGAAGATCCAGAATACTGTCGTAATGACTTTCCTGTTGTAACTCGCTGAAAAGACGGTTTACTCCTGTAATTCCTTTATGCGCGCCTTTAACATCAGCCGGCTTTACAGACAATCTGTCAATGCCATGAAATAAAGGAACAAAACTTTTTCTGGTGACAAAGGTGATCTTTACCTCCGGATTTTTCTCAAGGACGTACTTTAATACAGGAACCGTAAGCACCACATCCCCCATGGAGGAGAAGCGGATGACCAGGAGGTGCTTTGAAGGAGATGCTGGTTTCATATTGCGGGGTGAGGATTAGGTGTTTCGAGCATCAGGTTCCGGGTTGAATTTTCGTTGGTTCATAGTTAAACAGTTGGTTTTTATTTCTTCATCATTTCAGGTCTCTTGTTTATTTGTTGCATGGGACATGGAACGTAGGGCGTGGAGTTTGCAAACTTAACAAAAGGAACGTCATCCTGAAACTCGGCCAACATAGTTGGGCGAGGGTTCAGGACCTGTCTATGGATTAGAGCATCCCGGAATTTAATGGAGATCCCTTAACGGTTCTGATTTTCGTCCGCAGCCCGAAACCTTAATTCGTCAGCCCGGCCTGCCTGCGCACCATCCGCTGCTTAGCGGACAGACGAATTTCCAAACCCGCAACCCTCAACTAATAATCTTTATATGACTTCTCTTCGATCAGATCAGATCCGGTTTTTATATTGATCTCTTTTTTGATGCGTGCCCGTTCGTCATTCAATACATAAACCCGGCGTACGGTTTGAATGAAATCCTCACCAAAATCCTTCTTGCGTTCATACTCCCGGCAGAGGTCCTCAATATCCCAGAGTTTTGAGTTAACTTCCACCAGTGCTTTATAGGATTCATCTGAAAGGTCTATAATCTTCGAGGCGGGTTTTTTCAGGGACAAAAACTCATTCCTGACATTTATTAACTTCTCATCATCCCTGATCTTTTGAAGTTTGATCTCAAGAATGCTCAGTTTATCCATGATCTCTCCGTTTGAGACTTCGATCTTCATTCTCTTCAAATTAGCGTATTCATGGGTAAAAGTAATGATTTATTTACATGGGATCTACATCGATGATTATTTGCAGGCCTTTCAGATCCGGTGTTTTTCCGGCCCTGGCAATGATTTCAAGCAGGATTTTCTTATCCCTGGAAACCTGTTTGTGTTTTTCCAGTTTCAGAAAGGCCACTTTAAGGTGCCAGTTCTGGATCTTTGAGATTAGCGGAGGTTCCGGTCCCAACACCTGCTTCTTAAACCTTAAGCGAAGTTGTGTGCCTATAAAGACGCCTCCTATATCCAGGATCTTTTTGTTCCGGTGCCGGAGCGTTACTTTAATCAACCTGTAGAAAGGCGGATAAAAGAATCGTTTTCGTTCCATCATCTGATTTCTGAACATTTCTTTGTAAGTATCTTTTACCACCCATTGTAGAACAGGATGTTCAGGTTCAGAAGTCTGGATGATCACACGGCCCTGGCTTTTCTTCCTTCCGGCCCGTCCACTGACCTGTGCGAGTAGGTGGTAGGTGCGCTCATAAGATCTGAAATCGGGGTAATACAGAAGGTTGTCTGCATTTAAGACACCCACCAGCGTGACCTTTTCAAAATCCAGTCCTTTAGACACCATTTGGGTTCCAATAAGAATATCTGTCTTATGGTTTTCAAAATCAGAAAGGATTTTATGGAACGACTTTTTTGATCTGGTGGTATCCAGGTCCATCCTTTTTACCCGGGCCTCGGGAAATACGATTCCGACTTCCTCTTCAATTTTTTCAGTTCCCATGCCTTTGGTTTTAATACCCGGGGTTTTACATCCGGGACATACAGCCGGAATGGGGATCCTGAATCCACAGTAATGGCAACTCAAATCTCCTGAGAACTTATGGTAGGTAAGGTTTACATCGCAATGATGACACCTGGGGATCCATCCGCACCGGTCGCATTGTACGTAAGGAGAAAATCCACGGCGGTTTTGAAACAGGATGACCTGTCCGTTATTTGATAAAGCATCCAGAATGGCTGCATGGAGTTCGGGAGTGAAATGGGCTGTCATTTTCTTTCGTTTCCAGGCCTCGCGGGTATTTGCCAGGATAATATGTGGCATGCTGAAATTCCCGAAACGCTGTTTTAATTCTACCAGTCCGTATTTACCTGTCTGACAGTTAAAATAGGATTCCAGTGAGGGTGTGCCGGTTCCCAGCAGTGTTTTTGCTCCGTGCAATAAAGCAAGATAGACGGCTGCATCCCTGGCATGGTAGCGTGGTGCCGGGTCCTGCTGCTTGTAAGAGGGTTCCTGTTCCTCGTCAATAATGACCAAACCCAGGTTTGAAAACGGAAGAAAAACGGAAGAACGCACACCGATGATGATTTGATACCGCTCTTCTACGGGCTTGAAAAGAAGGTTGTTCCAGATCTCAACACGTTCAGAATCACTGTATCTTGAATGGTACACTCCGATTTTTTTCCCAAAATATTTCCGGAGCCTTGAGATGATCTGAGAGGTGAGGGCAATTTCAGGAAGAAGATACAGTACCTGTTTCCCCTGAGAAATTTGCCGGGCAATAAGATGGGTATAAATCTCGGTCTTGCCACTGGAAGTAACACCATGTAACAATACTGTATTGACGGATTCAAAAGTTTTGGAAATATCCTCAAGCGACCGGACCTGATCATCAGACAGTATCTTTAGTTCCTCTGTTGGCTGCTCATCTGTTTGCAGCCTGTCCACCTGATGGTATGAGCGCAACAGGATTTTCTTTTTTACCAAAGCATTGATTGCATGCATTGAAACCCGTGGATCTTTAAGTATCTCAGATTGCCGGACTCCCTTGGAATGAGGGTCTTTTAGCATTCCGGCATGAAACAAATAACTCTCAAGCAGCGCCTTCTGCCTGGCTGCTTTGGCTAGTGTATCAAGGAGTTTCTCCACGGCTTTTTCAGAAATATACACAGGATTCAGAAGCAACCAGGCTGCAAGTTTCGGTTTATAAACATGGTGGATTTTTTCTTCAGTTTTTAAGGAGCCTTTTTCAATAAGTTTAAAGAGCAGGGGCAAAGGATTGCCGACGCCTGACAATTTTGACAGTTCTTTTACAGCCAGGGATTTATGATTCTCCAGAATATTCAGTATTTTCTTTTCCTTCACATCCGGAGCTTCAATTACCGGTGTTTCTGTAACCGTGATGCGTGTTTCACTCTCGGGTCTTAATCCGGATGGTACTGCGGCTTTAAGGATGTTCCCGGAGGAACACATGTAGTATTCGCTCACCCATTTCCAGAATTCCAGCTGGAGGCCGGTCACCAGTGGGTGTTCATCCGGAAAGTCCAGAATTTCTTTCAACTCTTGTTGTTCCGGAGGATGGTCATGTATTTCGAAAACGATGCCTGTATATATTCTTTTGGCACCGAACTGGACCACTGCCCGCATTCCGGGTTTCACCCTGTTTGCAAAAATTTCAGGAATCCTGTAGGTGTATAATTGTGATACCGGCACGGGGAGGATCACTCTCGCATATGTTTCGGATGGCTTCATAGAAACAGATTATAGAGCGCGGGGAAAAGGAGATCCGGATCACAAGCTTTCGCCCTCATCAAGGCAAAAAAAGATGCCGGCAGAGGAGAAACTAAATGGACAGAATTTTGGAAATCTCAAACAGTTCCCGGTTCACATCCTTATGCAGTTTCACCGCTTTTCTGAAAGGCACCAGGGCCACTTCATTGTTTTGTATTCCTACCATGGCACTTTTCTGGTCATCCATCAGGGCCTCAACGGCATGATACCCCAACCGGCTGGCGGTAACGCGGTCAAATACTGTTGGAGATCCTCCTCTTTGGATGTGTCCGAGAACGGTGACCCGCATGGAGTAATCCTGAAAATCTTTTTTGAGCCTTTTGGCAATCTCGATAGCCCCACCCTCTTCACCTTCGGCAACAATGATGATGTTCCGTGATTTTTTCCTTCTGACCCCGTTTTCAAGAAATTCTTTTAACGTGGCAATCTGATTTTTCTCTTCCGGGATCAGAATGGCTTCAGCTCCTGAAGCGATGCCGCTTCTTAATGCAATAAAACCTGCTTCTGCGCCCATTACTTCTATGAAGAACAGCCGGTTATGAGCACTGGCAGTATCTCTTATTTTATCGACAGCTTCCACAACTGTATTGAGAGCAGTGTCATATCCCACAGTATAGTCGGTACCGTAGATGTCATTGTCTATGGTTCCCGGGATGCCAATAAACGGTATGTCAAACTCCTCGTTGAATACACAGGCTCCTGTAAAGGTTCCGTCTCCTCCGATAACCACCACTCCGTCAATTTTTCTGCGCTTCAGGAAATCGTATCCCTTTTCCCTCCCCTCCTTTTTTATAAACCCCGGACACCTGGCTGTCTTCAAAATGGTCCCTCCAAGCTGGATGATATTACTGACCGTGTGGGCTTTGAGGGGTCTGGAATAACCTTCAATTAGTCCCTGGTATCCATGCTTGATCCCTATTACGTCCAACCCATAATAAATAGCTGTACGGGTTACAGCCCGTATGGCGGCATTCATTCCGGGGGCATCCCCGCCCGATGTCAGGACGCCAATTCTCTTTATTTTACTCATATTTCCGATTCAAAATGTGAGGCCAAATTTAACTAAAAATCAGGAGTGTATGGTAAAAAAAAGAATAAAGAATTTCAGGAATTTATTTCTTTAATGCGATCAGATATCTTTTTCAGATACCAATATGGAGTGGAGGTTGCCCCGGAGATGCCAACCGAATCTGCGGATAAAAACATCTTCTTCCGGAGGTCCTTAACAGCAGTAATAAAATAGGAGTTAGGGTTGGCATTTTTACAAACCTCATAAAGGGTACGGCCATTGGAACTGTTTTTACTACTGACAAAAACAACCAAATCGTGTTTCTTTGCAAATTTCGTCAACTGCCGTTCGCGGCTAGATACCTGGCCACAGATGGTTTGGTGGGCCATGAGATGCACTTCGGTTTTCAATCCAAGATCCCGGATCTTTTTTTCCATCAATTTTCTTATTTCCTGGAATCCTTTTTTGCTTTTTGTGGTTTGAGCGTACAGGTAAACAGGCCTGGAAAAATCTATCCTTTCAAGGTCTTCAGATTGGTTGACAACTATGGCCATTTCCCGGGTTTGTCCAGTCAAACCCTTAACTTCAGGATGTCCGGATTTGCCATAGATGACAATCTGGCCTTTTTCATCCAGGATCTCATCAAAACAGGTTTTGACCCTGTTTTGAAGCTTTGAAACGATGGGGCAGGTGGCATCAATGATGTGGATATGGTTTTGTTTTGCGATTTCGTAGGTTCCGGGGGGTTCTCCGTGAGCCCGTATCAATACGGTCACATTATTCAAAGAAGAAAGATCTTCATGCCGGATTGTTTGCATGCCTTTTTTCTTAAGGCGATGGATCTCAGCATCATTGTGAACAATATCCCCGAGACAATAGAGACTGCCTTCTTTCCGGAGTGCTTCCTCAGCTTGCTGAATGGCGTTCTTCACACCAAAACAAAACCCCGATCCCGCATCGATCTCCATGCGCATGACTACAATGATTTTAATATGTTCCTGATCCGGATCATCTGATCTTTCATGGTCATTTTGCTGTTATCAAGAACCACGGCATCTTCTGCTCTTCGCAGAGGACTGATAGCCCTGGAGCCATCATTCACATCCCTTTGTTTAAGACTCTCTTCAATCCTGCCCAGATCAGATAGTATCCCTTTCTCAACCAGTTCTTTATGTCTTCTCCTGGCCCGTTCAGAAACATCGGCTATAAGAAAGATCTTAAGTTCAGCGTCAGGAAAAACCACGGTACCAATATCCCGGCCATCCATAACAATGCGTTTCCGGGCACCCATGGCTCTCTGGATGTCCACCAGTTTTTTGCGGACTTCTCTTATTTTGCTCACATCACTGGCCCAGTCTGAGATCTCTGTGGTGCGGATCTTATTTTCAATATTCTTGTTGTTCAGAATGGTTTGAAATTGCCTGTTTTTTTCGTCATAAATAAAATCGATCCGGATGTCCGGTAAGGCGGCAAATAATTTTCTCCGGTTTATTTGATCGTTTTGAATGATCCCGTTTTCAAGGCAAAAATAGGCCACAGCCCTGTACATGGCGCCACTATCGATATAAGTATAGCCTAATTCCCGTGCTATTTCTTTGGCAAACGTACTTTTTCCGCTTGATGAGGGACCATCAACGGCGATGATGAGGTCTTTTTCATACATGTTGGCTCAAAGTTGGGAAATTGCTTACAGCATTCCAACCGGGGGGAGTATTAATTACGGGGATTGGTTAAACCGCTTAGCGGTTCAGCTTTGGCAGCCCTGGAAGGACGGAATCATCAGATGCATTTCATTATAAACCTTTCCTGCCAAACTCTTTCAGGTTCAATGTGGA
>CAYOFK010000147.1:0-316 GCA_964403185.1 uncultured Rikenellaceae bacterium
GGGTGATTGTTGAAATGAGCATGGAGGGCTTCCCGCTGGATGCTTCCCTGGGATCCCACTTTTTTCATAATGATTGCAATGCGTTTTTTTCCATCCATCTGAACTGTCAGGTTTTGCTTAAACCGGATGTGTTTGAAGTAGGTCGTTTGGCTGATCACTTTCTGTTCTTTAAATACATCCCAGGAAATAAAATCCCCGGGTAAGGTATGGTTCACCGAAAAATACCCTACATTCATGGAGGTGACGTTATGAAAAAAGTGGGATCCCAGGGAAGCATCCAGCGGGAAGTCCTCCATGCTCATTTCAACAATCACCC
>CAYOFK010000147.1:326-7296 GCA_964403185.1 uncultured Rikenellaceae bacterium
GGCATTGGAAATCTGGGACCAGATAACGGGGATCCCAATAAACCGGTCGCGCGTGCCCCATCTGCCCGGGCCGATCAGGATATATTTCCGGTCCTCATTTACCATGGTTTTATTAATGGCTTCAATTTCCTCAGCCATTTCCCGTGTATGGATTTTATCAAAGTGGTCGGGATCGACATACACCACATCGGATAGGTCTGATAAGAGTCCGTTCCCCATACTTTTCTGAGCATACAGTATCATATTGTCTTTATCGAGAGCTTTCATGTCGATACTGTAGTTGGATTCCACTCCTATCAATGGTTTCACCTGCAGCAGATAAAAGGAAGATTTCCCTTCTTTATTGAGGTCAACGGCATATTCGATCTCCACCTGTGATCCGAAGGCCTCCCGTATAAGGTCGAGTATGCTATTGATGGTCTGCGCGAGAGGTATATAGTTGTATTTCAAGATATTGCCAAAATCCACAACACGGGGTCCAGGTTGTTCGATTCCCGGAATGATCTGATCGTCCTCCTGCCGGTAAACAGAGGCTGCGTGTTTCAGGGTTCCGTGTTTCTCGGCCTCACTGATATCCACTTTTAACAATCCTGCCAGTTCTCCGGTGCGAAGGTCTGTACGCACCCGGTCCAGGTTGACGGCATAGAACCAAACCTGGGAATTCCTGAACAGGTATTTGGGGGTATTGATCTGCAGGTTGGGATACACCGGAGAATATCTATAGGCTTTTTCGCCGCTGACCACATAAAGTCCCAATCCAACTGCTGAAAGGGCAAATCCTTCTTCGGATTTCATATGGGCATAGGGATAATAATTGTATGATTGTGCGGTACCACTCATGTGCGGATAGTACATTTTTTCATGCTTCTGGCCCACCACTTCCTGGATCACTACGGCCATTTTCTCATCCTCGGCCCGGTAGTTAATAGCCTGGAAGTAGGCCTTTGCGTTATTTGAATATATGGAAGCATACACCAGTTTAACAGCATCTGTAGTCTGTTTGAGTCTTGTGCTGAAATCGGGATTGTTATTGGGCAAAAAGAAGGTGCTGAAAACCCCGGCAAATGGCTGATTAATAGAATCTTCAAGAAGGCTTGAGGATCTCACGGCAATGGGGCGGGTAATGATTTTCAGCAGTGTGACCAGTTTTTCTTCCAGTTCAGCAGAGAGGCTGGCATTCAGGAAGCATTGTTGGATGACTTCAAAATTCTGTTCCGTATGGATGATGTTGAGCAATTTATTTTTCTCCAGGAAGGCATCAAATTCATCGGTACCTATGATGGCTGTCCGGGGCATGCGGATGTTTATATCGGGCACCAGGTTGGTAAAATTAAAATCATAGATGAGGGTATTCATGAATGCCAGTCCCCTACCCTTGCCACCCAGTGAACCCGGCATCATTCGAACGATATTTTTCTCATCCAGCAGGGCGGTTTCATCAAAATTAATGATCTTCCCACGGGATTTTTCTTCCCGTTTCAGGATGATGAGGTCCAGCAATAACTCCCTGAGTTCGTTCAGGTCGTTAAACTCTGACACTTTCAGAGGGTAAATAAGCCGTGCGGCCTCCACCTCTCCCCTGGCCATAAGCCACATTGAGAAGTGGTTTTTCATTCCATGATATCCCAGGGAATCTTCAGGAACAGTTCTCAGGAAGGATTCAAATTCCTGCATGGATTTGGCGACGGCGATCTCGCGACCCAGGCGGTCCCTGTACACAAAATGGCCAAAACCTATATGGTAGTTAATAAAATATTTAAGGTCCTGCAGCAGGGTTTCCGAGTTTTTATTAATGAAATACACCTGTCTCTTTTCGGCTTCCACGGCATTTTCAGGTTCAGAAGATTGCAGCGCCACCGGCAAGTTGGGAATATATTCCTGGATGTATTCGGCAAGCTCAAATCCCGCGGTGTTTGACAGCTTTCCATTTTTTGGGAATCGCACATCGGAGATCAGGCACAGGAGGTTTTCGCCAAATTCCCTGATCACCTCCATGGCCTTTTCATAGGTCCGTGCCAGGAGGATCTTGGGTCTGGCACGCAACCTAAGCACCTTATAAATATCGTCCATTCCCACATCCTCAATCAGGTGTCGGGTTTGTTCCAGGACCAGGGAGTATAATATGGAAAGGTATTTTGAGTAATATTCAGGGCTGTCTTCAACCAGGAGGATGATGCGGGTCACTCCAAGCATGGTATCATTGCCGGCATTGACCATATCTTCCAGAAGTTTCACCATGGCAAAGAAAACCTTGGCATCCCCGTTCCATACAAACAGGTTTTCCGGTAATGGGGCTCCCCTCAATTCTTCGGTAAACGGGGCAATGTCGTTTTGGTTATTCAGGAGGAGGTATGTGGGGATGTAGGGATAATCTTCCCGTATCCGTTTTGAAATTTTCAACGGGTTTTTCTTATCCACACCAACCATGATGATAATGATATCGAAATGCCTGAGTTTAAGTCTCTTGAAAGCCTCCTCCCCGGAAGATACGCCTGTGACCCTGGGCATGGATCCCAGGTTTATCTGTTGATATTGTCCGAGGATATGATCTGAAAAACGGCCTTCACCCTCAATGATGTAGGCATCATACAGGTTGGCAATAAGCAGGATCTCCTTAACTTTAAAAGGTGTCAGGTCGTGAAAGAGGTTGCGTTCGGTATTATGGCGGTCGAGAAAACTCTGTAACATTTGCCGTGTGGATAGTTTCGGAGGGTCTTCCCCGGTTTTCCGGGTATCAAGTCCGGTTTTGTCTGCTGATCGTATGATCTCCCGTGCTTTTTGTTCGTTAATGAAGCGGCCCAGCAGTTTGGACATGCTTCTGATGAGACGTTTCACTGTCTCAGGGATGTCCTGATTTTTTTTGTCTTTCTCAGGTTGGAAACATGCAGTCAGTTCTCCATCAATACCGTCTATGGATTTGAAATGTGCGGTGTAACACCGGCCGGTATCTATAAAGTCGGGACTGGTATATGACCGGCTCTCAAAAGCGATCTGCACAAAGGCTCCACCGGAGTGTTTCATTGCAATGGCGAGCTTGTTGGCAACCTTCTGGAGCGTTTCGGAAATTTCCTTGCCTTCGCTGATGATCATATTGATCTCGTTTATGAGGGCAAGTTCCTTCAGGTTATTGATACCGGAATTTTGAGATGAAGACATTGATGGCCGGTCTTTAATATTTTTGTTGACCTTAAAGTTAGTATTTTTTAGGTTCAATTTTGTAGTGTAATGCGGTATGGAGGGGTGAAGGGTGCTCCACCTTCGCAATTGCTACGGCGGACAAGTGGGTGTTGGATGTCAGGATGAGGGGAAGCCACGATTACACCAATAAGTCATCCGTATTCAGAGATCTTCATAACGATTGATGATATTGCATCCTTTGACAGATCCTGAACCCCCGTACAAACTGTGTTGGCCGGGTTGCCAGGGTGTGTCCAAGCCGCTTAGCGCTTTGAAAGCGCTTAGCGGCTTTCCAAATGGCGGTATTAACCACCTCCCCCTCCTTACAGTCGGGTAGGGGCTGTCTCAAAAGCAACCTAATGGCATCATTCCGTACTTGATATGGAATCCGACTTCTGAGACAGCCCCAATTTAATGTCTGCTAACGCGAAGATCCCGTTTCAGGCGGGAAGTTGCATAAACTTCTTCAGACCTTATAGGTATGTCCGCTGTTCAACAGATCGTCGACATTTTTTATGGCAGATTCCTGGCGAATTTTTTCTATCTGGCTTTTGATGGCCGCATCATAGATAGGTGAGGTGACATTACGGATCACTCCGAGTGCTATAGGGTAATTGGGCCAGCGCATATTTGCAAGCATTGTATGGATGCCCGGGTTGTTTTCATTGGATTTGTGCACCAGGATGTCTTTTTTCCCGTACCCATTTTCCCCAAGCTTTACCACCTTAAGTTTTAATCCATCCAGGACCAGGCCTTTATCCATATCTTTTCCGAAGATCATGGGCTCGCCATGTTTGAGGAACAATTGCCGTTCCATTTTGACCTCTTTACCGGTAACATCCGAAAAGGTTTTGTCGTTATAAATGACACAGTTTTGCAGCACTTCGATCACTGAAGTTCCTTCATGTCTGGCCGCTTCAATAAATACTTCGGTTGAAAGTTTCACATTGTTATCTACCGCCCGGGCAAAAAAGCGCCCCTGGGCGCCAATCACCAGTTCACCCGGATGGAAGGGAGCTTCCACCGTACCGAAGGGAGATGTTTTTGTCAGGGTTCCTTTCTTTGAGGTTGGTGAATACTGGCCTTTGGTGAGTCCGTAGATCTCGTTATTAAACAGCACCAGGTTGAGGTTGATATTCCTGCGGATGAGATGTATGAAGTGGTTGCCTCCGATGGCCAGGGAATCTCCATCGCCGGTTATCACCCAGACACTCAGATCGGGATTTGCCACTTTGGTACCGCTGGCAATCGCGGCTGCCCGGCCGTGGATGCCATGGAATCCGTAGGTGTTCATATAATAGGGGAACCGGGAGGAGCAGCCAATGCCGGAAATAAATGCATATTTTTCACGGTCGATGCCCAGTTCGGCCAGGGCTTTGTGCATGCTATTCAGGATGGCATGATCGCCACAACCGGGGCACCAGCGGACTTCCTGGTCGCTTTTGAAGTCTTTAAATGTGAGTTTTACATCTTGTTCCGCCATGATATTCTAAGCTTCAAGGTGTTTAATGAATTCCTCTTTCAGTTCCACCACTGTAAACGGCAGTCCCTGTATTTTATTAAACTGTTCATAGTGAAATTCCTGGCATTTTATACGAAGGTAGGCGGCAAACTGGCCCAGGTTGATTTCACACACTATTAGTTTTTTAAATTTCTTAAAAACCTCTTTCACATTTGCCGGAAGCGGACGGATATAGTTAAACCGGGCCAGGCTGATTTTTTTATCTTCTTCCTGAAGTTCATAGACAGCCGTAACCAGGTGTCCATATGTACCGCCCCAGCCAATCACAAGCAAATCGCCCTCATCTTCACCGACCACTTCCAGGTCGGGAATCATATCCACTACTTTCTCCACTTTCTCCTCTCTGGTCTTAGTCATTCGTTGGTGGTTCGCCGGGTCATAGGACACATTTCCTGTGAGGTAATCTTTTTCAAGTCCGCCCACCCGGTGTTCCAAACCCTTCATTCCGGGGATAGCCCAGCTTCTTGCAAGGGTTTCAGGATCCCTGGCATAGGGCATATAGTTTCTGGTTCCACCGGGAACGATCTTTGGAACGATAGCGGGATAATCTTTCATGGAAGGGATTTTCCAGGGTTCCGAACCGTTACCCAGAAATCCATCGGTCAGAAGGATCACGGGTGTCATTCGTTCCAGTGCTATTTTTACGGCTGTGTATGCATAATCAAAACAGTCGGAGGGTGAACTGGCGGCGATCACCACAACCGGACTTTCACCATTCCTGCCATACAATGCCTGCATCAGGTCTGATTGTTCCGTTTTCGTTGGCAGTCCGGTGGATGGTCCGCCCCTCTGCACATTCACAATAACAATGGGCAATTCAGTCATGACTGCCAGACCCAGGGCTTCCGATTTCAGGGCCAGTCCGGGCCCTGAAGTTGTGGTGACTCCCAGCAGTCCGGCATAGCTGGCACCTATGGTGGTACAAATGCCGGCAATTTCATCTTCAGCCTGGAAAGATATCACACCCAGGTCTTTACGAGCCGCCAATTCTTCCAGGATACCTGTTGCCGGGGTGATAGGATAAGAGCCGATAAAGAGTTTCAGTCCGGCTTTTTCAGCTGCTGCAATCAATCCCCAGGCGGTAGCCTGGTTTCCATTAATATTCCGGTATGTTCCTTTCTGGATGGGTGCCGGTGAGACCATATAGGTGGGTTTCATAGCTTCAATGGTCTCTGCAAAATTATATCCGGTTTTCAACACCCGTTTATTGGCTTCAACAATAACCGCGCGTTTCTGAAATTTTTCTTCAAAAAAGGCCTCTGTAAAATTGAGGGGGCGGTTAAACAGCCAGTAAACCATACCCAGGGCGAACATATTCTTACTGCGAAGGACAGATTTCAAATCCAGTCCGAGATCCTTAATGGCCTCCTTGGTCAGGCTGGTAATGGGGGCTTTAATGACGTTAAATTCATTGAGACCTTCCTCTGCTATAGGATCTTTGTCGTATCCGGCTTTTTTGATCCATTTTTCCTCAAAGTTATCCTGATCCAGGATGATGATGCCTTCCGGTTTCATCCATTTAGCATTGGCTTTAAGTGCTGCCGGATTCATAGCGACCAGCACATCGGAATAATCCCCGGGGGTATATACCTCAGTTTGGCCAACATGTACCTGAAATCCTGAAACACCGCCAACGGTCCCCTGGGGTGCTCTGATCTCAGCCGGGTAGTCAGGAAATGTGGAGATGTCGTTACCTATGAGTGCGGAAGTATCTGAAAAGAGCGTACCGATGAGCTGCATTCCATCACCGGAATCGCCTGAAAACCTTATCACAACCTCTTTAAGTTCAACAACTTCTGGTTTATTACTCATTATCAGGTTTCATTAATTTAGGGTTGTTTAAAAAAAAATTAAATGCATATAATTCGGAATCTCATTATATGCATCAAAAATTTCGTTCTCTGTTTTAGGATCGGTTCACAGTCAGTACAAAATTAAGGATTTTAAAAGAGTAAATTTCATTTACTATTGTTTTTTTCAACATAATATTAAAGATATGCGGAGAATGTTAAAAAACAATTTAAAAAGTTAAAAACAGATCTATTCTAATGCCGGATGTTTGGGATAAGGTGCGGAAGAATATTTGCTCAGGAGGTTTAGGTGAGAGGGCCAACCTGCGCCTAAGCTTCGGTTGACAGGGCGAGGAAGGGAGTAGGAAGGAGGGAATGATTTCTCAATTTCCAAAATTCAAAAACCAGGAATTAAATATTGGTGAAATTTTTGTGAGATCCTGAACCCCTGCCCTGCTGTGCAGGCCAGGTTTCAGGATGA
>CAYOFK010000148.1:0-7087 GCA_964403185.1 uncultured Rikenellaceae bacterium
ATTCCCGGAAAACCTCTATTGTTTTCCTTAATCAAGGATAACTAATCCGGAAGATCCAGCCGTTTTATAAAATCTTTAAAACGTAGGTCATCATACAGTGTGTTTCCCTCCGGCATAACAGCAAACCATGCTACCCAACCATGATGCGGTTCATAGGCCAGCCAGTTGAATGCTTCATCAAAATTGCCTAATGCCGCATTCAACACCGTAAGACCATAGGCATTCCATGGGGTGATTTCAGATTTCTCAAGTTCATTCAGGATCTTTTCTGCTTCATCACGGAAACCCGAAATTGCATAAGTCCGGCCAAGCGCCCAGGGCCAACCGGGAAATACTTCGAAAAGCTTCTTATGTGCTTCTATCGCCTCCTCTGCTCTGCCCATTTTCGAATAGGTCTCACCCAAAACATAATAACCAGCAGGATAATCCTTTTGAAGATCAAATGATTTATGGAAATGAAAGCATCATAAGAGCCTACGGGGTGTCGTTCCGTGTGACGGATTCCTACAACCGGAAAATCAAATTCGGACTGATGACGGATATTGCATCAAACAACGGACAGGAAGAAGCCACATTACCCATCCCTGCAACCTATATTATTGATCGGGATGGCAGCATCATTGCAAGGCAGTTTGATCCGGACTACAAAAACAGGGCTTCCGTGAAATGGATATTGGACCACCTGCCTCCACGTTATCACGAATAGTTTCTATGTTTATTCCGTTTTTTGGCTGCATTTCCTCCACCACCAAATAAAATTCCTGCGCCCAAAACAAATCCGAAATCGTACCATCCTCCGGAATTGTATATCTCATACAAGCTGATCTTGTCTATAAACAATGAAATAACAAAAGTTACCGGAGCAATAAAGCCATGCCAAAGCCCCAAAAAGAAACCGGCCACACGGCCACTCTCACTGGGAATATCAACGACCGTATTCTGACCGGCAGTACAGGCAGCTAAAATAACTAAAACTAATAAAAGCAGAATCAAGACATGTTTTTTCATTTTGATAAATTTTTACCAGAAAATGCTCCTGGAATTTTAATGACTCTAAATTAATAGAAATCGACATTAATGTAATTACTATAATTGCATTTTTTCGTATCTTTTAATGTTTTAAAATTTAAGGGACTTATGATAAGAAGTATAGTTATATTTGTGATATTGCTTTTTATTTCATGCAAGGCAAACACCAGGTCTGAACAAAATAACGATCAGCCTGTAATACAGACTCAGCATAATGATACACTGGCATGGAACCGGCCCAGGTTCATTGAAAGAGAGAATGAACGTCTTAAAATGGTTCGTAGTGATATTCAGCACTCTCCGTATAACCCGGTAAAGGATA
Source organism: uncultured Rikenellaceae bacterium (assembly GCA_964403185.1). Classification (GTDB taxonomy): domain Bacteria; phylum Bacteroidota; class Bacteroidia; order Bacteroidales; family VadinHA17; genus CAYOFK01. Next base: position 1,352 of record CAYOFK010000148.1, read on the forward strand.
TTGATGTGGTCAGAGCCATGCAGTCGGTACCAAGACATCTGTTCATCCCTCCAAAATACAGGAGCCAGGCTTATGGCAATCATCCACTGCCCATCGGACATGGCCAAACCATATCGCAGCCATTGATCGTTGCCCACATGACGGAGTTACTGGAAATTCAACCGGGCCATAAAATACTTGAAATTGGAACAGGAAGCGGATACCAGGCCGCGGTATTATCAGAGCTCACACCCTATGTTTACAGTATTGAGATTGTTGAAGAATTGGGCATTCAGGCAAAATCCTTATTCTCCGAGCTGGGTTATAACACAATCCGGGTAAAAATCGGAGATGGGTATGAAGGATGGCCGGAGCATGCCCCGTTCGACGGGATCATTGTTACCTGTGCACCGGAAGAGATCCCGGAACCTCTGATCAAGCAATTAAAACCCGGAGGAAAGATTGTAATTCCGGTTGGCAAAGCCGGAAGAACACAAATGCTGGTGGTGGTGGAAAAAAATGCAAAAGGAGGGTTGAAGAAAAAAACTCAGTATCCCGTTGTTTTTGTGCCCATGACCGGGAAAGCGCAGAAATAGTTGCGGGTACCGGGTGCTGGGTTGGCTATCCAGGAAATGCCTTAAATAATGACTGGAATTAAATAATCCGGAGAACTTTATGGCTAATCCTCTGGATTCTTATCAATGCAGTCTGTTTTGCGAATGGTCCAAATTACAATACTCAAAAATCCAAATCTGTACTCACCGGGTGACTCGCAGTCACCCGGTGAGTTGTCAATTCCAGAAACAACGAGAATCCCTGCTTGTGTTGCAGGCAGATTCAATTATCCTGCCGTTTCAGGGCTACCTATATGCTAGTTATGCTTTAGATTGAAGCTTTAGATTGAAGCCTTAGCCTAAATCATACCAGCGATTGCCATTTCCAGTAGGTTAACGACCGCCATAGCCATTCTGCAGGACCAAACCTGTATCGTTTCATCCACCACCGGGTTAGCATAATTTGTACGGACCAGATAACAATAACTATCAGTATTTGCCCTAAACGGTCAACTTTTGCAAAGAACCCAAAACCATAGCCATAAAACAGGAAGGTACATACGAGTGTGTCAAAAAAGTAATTTGATAAAGCAGACCGTCCGACGAGTTTTAAGGTCTCCGTACACCACCTTAATGCCCCGGATTTGAAGATTAACACGATCACGCAGATATATGCATAGGCTACAAACAAACTTCCCCAATAGTTAAATTGAGCTCCCTGGTACATGGAGAATTCAAACGCCCACTGGTGGCTGAAATTATACCTTAATCCAGCATAAATCAATGTATATCCTATAATGCCGGTCAAAATGAGTCCAATAAAATAAAACCTGTTTGATCTTTCTGCAGACAAGATGCCCAGTTTGAACAACCCCATTCCAATCAACATGAGACCCCCGGTATGCCAGCTGATATTAACAAGAAATACCATGGTTTGCATGGCCATTGTCATGGGGTATCTTTGGTTGAATCCTTCTATCCAGGAACCTCTGTAAGCCTCTATTTCAGACTGGATCTCTCCCAAGGCTGGCATCCAAAATAATTTAGTTGACTCAATTTGTTCAGGGGGCCAGAATTCTATGGTCGCTCCAAAGAATAAATAAAGAGCACTGCCAACAAACATTGTCAGAAATCCAAATAGCAGAAGCCAACCGGCTTTTATTCTTCTGAAAAGATAGACCAGGACCCCACACATGGCATAGGCCACTAGTATATCACCATACCAGAATAAGTACGCATGGATCAATCCAAAAACAAACAACCAGAAAATTCTCCGGTAATGAAATCCGGCTGATTTCCGGCTGAGAGATTCAATTTTTGAGCTCATAAGAAAAATTCCTGCCCCAAAAAGCATGGAGAAGATGGATATGAATTTATTGTCGGCAAAAACATGACTGAGTATCCATATCCACCTGTTGGAACCTGACATGTCACCGTATGCCATGGGATTCAGGTATGCAGCTTCAGGCATGCTGAAGCTCTGAATGTTCATGATAAGAATGCCCAGGACCGCAAATCCTCTTATGAAATCAAGAGTGTGTATCCGGTCTGGAAATGAAACGGGTGCAATTACTTCCGGGGACTTCATTTTTTGTTTAAAGATAATTATCATTCGTTTCAGAGGCAAGCCCCTGGAATTTTGGAAGAGTGGCTTGTGATCACCGGATAGTTCTGTGATCAACATTATAAGAGGGTTTCTGCGAACCCAATCGACTTACAAAATCGATCTGCAAAATGTCGCAGGCCTGGATAATATAACAAAAAAGTCCCTTCCCTGCCTGCCAGCAGGCACGGTTGAGAGGGGGTCGGTGGTGTGTTATTCCTCTATTTTTCATTTCACCGGATAAATATTGTTTGGAATTAAAAAATTTACCTACCTTTGCCGCTTCAATTAATTATTTATTTATTTTATTTTATGAAAACAGGAATTGTAAAGTTCTTTAACGAATCAAAAGGATTTGGTTTTATTACCGAGAAAGAAGAAGACAAGGATTATTTCGTCCATGTCAGCGGACTTGTTGATGAGATCAGGGATAATGATGAAGTTACTTTTGAACTTAAAGAAGGAAAAAAAGGTCTGAATGCCGTGAATGTAACATTAGCTTAGTTTACTACAATAAAATTCAGAGTACCTATTCAAGTCTGGCCGGTTGGTCAGACTTTTTTTTTGTAAATTAGTGACCTCATACTTCTCCGGATGGCCGTAAATATTCAGCATATATTGTATTCAGCAGTGATTGATCCGTTATTGAGCAACCTCCGGAAAGGAATGCATGAACGCATTAAAGCCGGTTCTGATGTACTGGATATTGCCTGTGGAACAGGAAGGTCATGTTTTGATCTGGCTTCGAAATGCAAACAGGTAACGGGTATCGACAACTCCGCGAAACTGGTGGCTGCCAATAATGATAAAGTAAGAAAACTCGGATTGGAAAATGTGAACTTTTATGTGGCGGAAGCCGGTAGTCTGGAAATATTTCAAAGCAATCAGTTTTCAACCGGTTTATTATCCATGGCCATACACCAATTCCCTTACGAAGCGGTTGATTCAATACTGAACGAAGCATTCCGGGTCTCTAACCGTCTGATCATCGCAGATTATCAGATCCCCTTGCCAGCCACTATCTATGGAGCTCTGGCCCGGATGATGGAATGGCTGGCCGGAAAGCAACATTATGAAAATTTCAAAGCCTATTCCGGAAATGGCGGACTTCAACGTCTGATGAATTCCGACTGCATTCTGAATCATGTTGAAATTCTTGGGAATGGAATTTTTACTCTTATTGAAATTGAAAAAATCAGTAAACCATAATCACCTGAATCCCTCATTATGAAAACTCTTAACCTTCCCATCATTCTCCTTATGCTTTTTTTGATTACGGGTTGTGTACCTTCGGACAACACTCCGGAAAGCGGCCTGAAATTCTACCTGAGTTATTCTGATGATTCTAATGCAGGATCACTGGATGGACGGCTGCTGTTATTGATATCAAATAATGACGATAGTGAACCCCGTTTCCTGATCAGTAATGGCCCCGGCACTCAAATGGTGTTCGGCCTCACTGTTGATGAACTGAAAGCAGGAGAGGAGGCGGTCATTGATGCTTCAGTATTTGGCTATCCCCTGAAGAGCATTGCCCGGATTCCTCCCGGAGACTATTTTGTTCAGGGTTTGTTGCACAAATATGAAACCTTCAACCTGAATACCGGGTTTACCGTTAAATTGCCGATGGACCAGGGAGAAGGCCAGCAGTGGAACAGGTCTCCGGGCAACCTTTACAGCCTGCCTGAAAAAATAACCATTGATCATTCCGGGAATAATGAGATCCACATCGTACTGGACCAGGTGATACCACCCATTGAGCCACCGGAAGATACAAAGTACATCAAGCATGTCAGAATTGAAAGCAAGCTGCTGACAGAGTTTTGGGGCCGCCCTATGTATCTTCAGGCCAATGTTCTGGTGCCGTATGGCTTTGATGAGAATTCAGATTCACGATATCCCCTTATGGTTTTTCATGGACATTTCCCATACACATTCAGAGGGTTCCGTACCGGACCTCCTGATGCAGAGCCAAACGATTCGATTTATAACTCCAGGTTCGGAATATATGGCTACAGCTACATTCAACAAAAGGAAGCCTATGATTTTTACAGGCAATGGATCAGTCCGGATTTCCCCAGGTATCTGGTTATTGTAATCCAGCATCAGAATCCATATTACGATGATTCCTATGCCGTAAACTCTGCCAATATTGGTCCATACGGAGACGCCATCACCTATGAGTTGATTCCTCATATTGAGGCCATGTTTAATGGTGTCGGGGAGGGGTGGGGCCGGTTCCTTTATGGAGGATCCACAGGCGGTTGGGAGGCCCTGGCTGTACAGGTAATGTATCCTGATGAATACAATGGTTGCTTTGCAGCTTGTCCCGATCCGGTGGATTTCAGACATTATACGGTGATCAACCTCTATGAAGATGAAAATGCCTTCTTCCCGGAGAGTGATTATAAGAAAACCTTAAGACCCGGTCACAGAGATTCCCTGGGCCATGTATCATCCACCATAAAGGACCAAAACCACCTGGAACTGGCCCTGGCAGATAAAGGCCGTTCCGGCGGACAATGGGATATCTGGCAGGCGGTGTATTCGCCTGCAGGACAGGAAGGGTATCCCAAACCCATCTGGGATAAACGAACCGGCAACATTGATCATGAAGTGGCGGAGTTCTGGAAGCAAAACTATGATCTGCGCTATATCATGGAGCGCGACTGGGAAACCCTGGGACCAAAACTGGAAGGAAAAATTCATATTTATTGCGGAGACATGGATAATTATTACCTGAATAATGCGGTCATGGCAACTGAGATATTTCTTGAAAGTACTGTTAACCCATACTTCAACGGTGTAGTTGACTATGGCGACCGTCAGGAACATTGCTGGAACGGGGATCAGGAAAATCCAAACTATATTTCAAGACTGCGCTATAATACCATGTATTTACCTCTGATAAAAAAACGACTCAGGGAGACCGCACCAGCCAACCATCAAATGGTGAATTGGTTACGGGAATGAAGATTCGTCCCCTGTGAGGGCGGAATGGTTGTGGTATGTTCATGGTGAGTGCCAAAGAGTGCCGATTTGTGGTTTCCTTTACGCCCTCTTCTGTATACAGGATCATGACTTTTTCTCCGAAAAAATGATCGCCTCGAAGGTATATATCCGGGCCTTTTTCCAGCCATCCCAGCCAATACGGGCTTTATCCTCTGCACAATGCCCCAGTAATTCCTCAATATCCCATCCGGTGATCCGGGCTACCTGGGGCAAAAACGTCCCCGTATGACCGTCCAGGGACATGTAAATTCCGTGCTTGCCTGGCTCAATTTCATCATGTGATGCAATCTCTTTCAATGGGGTCAGCACGGAAATTTCGATGGAAATCTCCTGAACTTCTTCAACCTGTACGGGACTGAACCTGTAATCTGTATGCGCTGCAGAAACGGTCATATCATAAACCACACGGAACAGGGGTTTGTCTGCCTGGAACCGCCCTATACAACCCCGTAATTTTCCGTCTGGTTTATGGAGTGACACAAAAACCCCGGCAGGTTTGGAGAGGGTTCCTTCGAAATCAGACGGATCAGGCTGCGCTTTGGTGAACTGCGGGTCTGTTGAAGCCACCAGAGTGTCCCTGGCCAGGTC
>CAYOFK010000149.1:0-6859 GCA_964403185.1 uncultured Rikenellaceae bacterium
AGCTTATTTCACTCTGCAGAGTCTGTCAATAGCGCATTAAGTAAAAAGGGGAACAGGGGACGAAAATAATAAACAGTTATCTGAAAATCACTCCTGATCCAATCAGTTCATCAACATCATACCAGGCAGCAAATTGCCCTGGAGTGATCCCTCTTTGCAATTCTTCAAACAAGATATACAAGCCTTCGCCCCTTGCGTATAGTCTTGCTTTTTGCAATGGCTGCCGGTAGCGGATCCGGACCAGTTGTTCTATGCAATCGCCAGGATTTAACGCCTTGTCAGGGCGCACCCAGTGCACTTCATTTTCAGGAATAAATAATCCTTTCCGGTTCAATCCGGGATGGTCGTGACCCTGCCCGACAAAAAGGATGTTATTTTCAACGTCTACCTGTAATACAAAAAGAGGTTCGGGCTTTCCACCGATATTGATGCCTTTTCGTTGGCCAACCGTATAAAAATGCGCACCCTTATGTGACCCTGCTTTCCGGCCGTCCCCTGGTTTAAATACCACAGGAAGGGTTAGTGATTTAAGTTTCATTTTGGAGGCGGATCTCTCCGGCAGTTCCTTAGGGATCCTCGTTTGTGCATTATAATTTTTAGGGATCTCAATAATATCTCCTGCACGGGCAGAGAGCTTCTGCTGCAGGAATACCGGCAGGTCCACTTTGCCAACAAAGCAGATGCCCTGTGAATCTTTTCTGGTAGCAGTAGCCAAACCCAGTTCACCGGCCAAACGCCGGACATCAGGTTTTTCAATTTCCCCAAGTGGAAACAGTGCTTTTGATAATTGGTCCTGTGACAGCTGGCACAGGAAATAACTCTGATCTTTATTCGTATCCTTTCCGGCCAGTAACCGGTAATGTATTTTCCCGTTTTCTTTCAATTCCTCAATCCTGGAGTAATGTCCGGTTGCCACTTTTTCAGCCCCAAGCTTCATGGCCTCTTCTACAAACAGGTCGAATTTGATTTCCCGGTTGCACAGCACGTCAGGATTGGGTGTCCGTCCCTTCCTGTACTCCTCGAACATGTAATCCACCACCTTTTGCCGGTATGCGCTGCTCAAGTCGACCGTATGAAAGGGAATTCTTAATTTTTTGGCCACCATTTCTGCAAACATGACATCCTCATCCCAGGGGCAATCACCTTTTAATACCCCGGTGGTGTCGTGCCAGTTCTTCATGAAGAGGGCGGTAACTTTGTAGCCCTGTTGTTTAAGAATATATGCAGCCACACTACTGTCCACGCCACCCGACAGGCCCACTACCACTTTATTGATATTATCTGACATTGCGGTGTAAAATTAAAAAAAAGTCAACAGAGAAGTCCTGGAAGTCAGCAACATTTCAGGAAGGCGGAAACAATTTTTTCAGGGACCATACGGTTGATGGTTGGGTTTATTTTTAAGAAGAATCCGTTAAATTCCTGAGCGGGTGCGGGAAGGTCAATATTAATTGCATGAAGTTTATCCTGGAAATCAGAAGCACCAGGTCCATTCAATTGGAGCCGGAATACATTGGTCCCATCCACAATCCTTTCCGCTTTAAATTCCTTATGGATATTTAACAGGCCAATGAGTTGTGCTGTGTTTTCATTTGCTTTTTTGTAGGCTTCCGGGAACTGTTCAGCATACTTCAGGGCTATGGCAGCAAATGGCCATACCTGGGGCATGCCACCACCAAACATTCTTCTGGTATGGAACAGTTCGTCCAGGAATGCACCATCGCCGGCCAGGATGGCCCCTGAGGCAGCATTAAAGTTCTTATACATTGAAACATATACCGTATCAAAGAGTTTTGCATAGTCTTCGGGGCGTATCCCGGAATGAAAACTGGCATTAAATAGCCTGGCACCGTCGAGGTGCAGTCCGATGTTCTCATTCCTTGCGAATTCAGAGATGTTCCTCATTTCCTCAAAATCAAACATTTTGTTAAGGTGCCGTCGTACGGGAGATTCGATAGAGATCGTCCCTATCCTGGTATCCACCCGTCCCAGTTTGGTCCGGTGTATTAATTCTTTAACATCATCGAGGCTGAAGTTCACTGTTCCGGGATTCAGAGGGAGTAAATTTAATTGGCTTAAAGTTTGGGCACAATCGCCGGAATCCCTGTAGATATGACTGTCGGCCTGAACAATAATCCTGCGATGTTTTCCTGCAAGATGCCTGATTGCCAAATGATTCGCCAGCGTCCCTGTGGGCATAAAAACAGCTCTTCTTTTACCGAGCATTGATGCAAATGTTTCTTCAAGTTTTGCAACACTTCCACCATTGCTGTAATAGTCGGTTTCAATACTATTATTCTCTGCGAGTTCCCGGAGGTCGAGCGCGTACTCAAGAGGACTCAGGTCCAGACCGTCGCGGGTAAACTGGACTCTTTGTTTCAGTCTTTCAAGGTCTTTTGGGTGGCGGGGGGCTGTTGGTAAAGCAAACCCCATGGAGGCTGCAATGGCAGCCAGGCTTGTACCGGCCAGGAATGTTCTGCGGTGTAGTTTATTCATGGTATTGGGACTCAGGAATATTTTGTTCATTTAAGCAGCGAGTTTCGATCCAATATGGCCCCCTTAAGGATTAGCTTTTCAAAATCCTGCAGGTAAAGGAGGTTATCCACAGGATTATTATTCAGAATGAGCAGATTTGCCTGGAATCCCTTTTCGATCAGGCCGACATTCCATCCAAAGGCATGATGGAAATTTGAAGTTGCTGCAGCCAGGGTTTCCCGGTTTGTAAGGCCAATGGATTGCAAAAGCTCCAGTTCCGTGTGCAGTGAGATTCCGGGCATGGTCCCCCACACATCAGTGGCGCTTCCTGCCAGGTATTTGGCCCCATTCCTGTGGTATGTCCTTTCAATCATATATTCCTGCAGTGCCATAGCAGTATAGTTTTTCTGCACCTCTTCCGGGTAGCCATGGTTACCTGTCACACGGTCTGCGGGGTTATTGATATCCTCGGGATTTAAGATATCTGCGACCTTATAACTCCATGGATTTTTATGTTCAGGCATATCAATATAGAGCAGGCTCATTGTTGGCATGAGAAAAACATCAGATGAACCCAGGGTACGTGCATGTTCCAATAATGCCGGATCATCGGGTTGCAGTGATGAGAGGTATTTATAGTATGTCCATTTCGGACTGCTCATATCATCGCTGAAAGGTTCATTGGCCACTGCCGCGGCCATTTCTTCCGGTGCTACGTCAAGTGAATAGCGGGTTGTATGCACGAAAGCCTTGACACCGGCTTCAATTCCCTTCTTGTAACTAGTATTGCCCAGTTCGCCTATACAGCCCATGCCCAGTTCTTTTGCCCTTTTCATTACTGCGGCTACCTGTTCCGGAAGGAGTGCATATTTCAGCAACGCAACTGAGTATGCTTTTTCATGAAGTTGTTCAAGGTCGCTGATATGTTCCCCGGTTGATTTTTTGTCATCACCAACGGATTCAAGCCTGTAGCATGCAGGAGAGGGATTGGCACCTGTATAAAAAGGACCCCGTCTTCCGCCGTCAACCTCGATAATGGAAGTGATTCCCATGTAAAGAAATGCGTTGGCGTAAGTCTGATTATTGAGAACGGCAAATCCATCAATAAGCCCGGGAATTATGAACTTTCCGCTGGCATCAATCACCCTGACATTCCGGGGGAATTCAGGATCAGACGACAATGACCCCACATCGAGTATCGTATCACCGCTTATCAGTATATATGAGGAATCCATATCATTGATGCCTGTGCCCGTATTGCTGATATCCAGAAGTGTGCCTCCCCTGATCAGAAGATATTGCTGCTTGTCCGAGCATGCTAAAAACATCAGGACAAAGATGAGGAGACCGTAAAGTGGATATTTCATTGGTTTGAAGATTTCATACGAATGTCATTTCAGGAATATATAGTTTCTTTAGTTCCTATGGTTTCTATGGTGTGGTTCAACTTCTCAACCATTCAACCTTCATCTATTCTCCGTTTTTTTCAAAATATTGATAGACTTCGGGGTTCAGGAGACAGATGCCGTCAAAACCGGCATTCATGATTTTCTGTACATATGAATCTGCATTTCCGTACACAATGTCCTGCCATTCTGTTTCCCAATAGGCCACATAATAATTCCCCGGGCTTGAGGTGTTTTCGGCCTTCAGCCAGGACGGCGGGGATCTTGTCCAGTTACTGTTCCAGTAATACCTGCTACTATCTGCCTCCCCTATGCTCACACAGGCCAACACAAGCCGCAGGCCCCCGTTCTCTTTCTGTTTAAGAAGCTCCACATCTCCAGGTGTGAGAGGATTGCCGTGTACAAACAGGTCGGTGATAAGCATATCATAGTTTGTGGCTTCTATGGCGCTGATAAATTCTGCTTTACTGTTATAAGTCCCGGTATTGTTCAGGAAAAGGAAATTCTTTACACTGTCAATTTTCATTATGAAGCTGTTGCTTTCATTCCAGGGTTCAGCAGGGTAGGATGGAATGGTATTCAGATCGTAGCTCCCTGTGGCGAATGAAATAAAGCCATTACGGGTATTGCGTGCAAAGGCGGTATCGATTTTTGATGGAGTTGAACAGTAATCGGTTACAAATATGGGAAAATTGTTCAACCTGGCTTTGCTTAGCATAAATGCCCAGTCGCTCTGTATGTCAAAGGGAGATTCCTGGTCCTCATTATAATATCCGAAATAGAGCTTGTCGCGGCCAAACCCGTTGAGTGAGGCCAGGTAGTCAAGGTCGGGCATGCTTGCAGGATGTCCGTCTGTGGTGATCATGTCGTGTCCGTTCTGAGTCAGTACCAAAAAGCCAGGGTCCTGTGATTTGCTCCAGTTGCTCAGATCCTGAATAAAATACTTCATCTCCTGCATATAGTCACGGGCCGGTGGCGGATCATTTTTTTTGGAACATCCATTGATTCCAAAAACGGTTATAATTACGAGTGCTGCCAGTGTATATTTTATTTTCATGATTGGATTACTAAGAACCAATACAAGATACAAAATGATTTGGCAATCGGGCGTCATAATCATACCAACCCGTTTGCTTACTTAATGCGGTCCGAGGATCTTTTCAATCGTGCTTACCTCCTTTTCAGTGAAACCCGGTCCTTCAAGGCACTTCAGTGAATCTTTCAACTGGTTGGTATTTCTTGCACCGATCAGGACTGATGTTACCCGTGGTTCATTCAGTACCCATTCCAGCGCCAGCTGTGCCAGGGATTGTCCCCTGGACCCTGCCAGTTGGTCCAGATTCCGGAGTTTTTTTATGAGATGGGGTGTGATGGCTGATTTCTGCAGGAATCCAAAAGGATTGGCAGCCCTGGAATCTGCCGGGATCTTATGAAGATATTTGTTCGTTAGCAGTCCCTGTGCCAGCGGTGAAAAGGCAATACAACCGATGCCTTCCTTTTCAAGGCGGTCAAGCAGCCCTTCCTCCACCCACCGGTCCAGCATAGAATACCTTGGCTGGTGGATCAGGCAGGGGGTCCCCAGTGATCTCAGGATTCTTGCAGCATTTGCAGTCTGCTCAGCAGAATAATTTGAAATACCGGCATACAGGATCTTTCCCTGTTTGACTGCCGAATCCAGTGCGGCCATGGTTTCCTCCATCGGGGTGTCCGGATCGGGTCTGTGCGAATAAAAAATATCGACATAGTTAAGACCCATCCTTTTCAGGCTTTGGTCAAGGCTGGCCAGGAGGTACTTTCTGGAACCCCCATCCCCATAAGGGCCATCCCACATAAGGTAGCCGGCTTTGGTGGAGATGATGAGTTCATCACGGTGCCGGCTCATGCCTTTATTAAGGATTTTTCCGAAGTTTTCTTCGGCTGATCCGGGTCCGGGCCCGTAGTTATTAGCCAGATCAAAGTGGGTGATCCCCGAATCAAAAGCGGTATGGATGATTTCTTCAGCGTTGTTGAAATCATCGACTGATCCGAAGTTGTGCCAGAGCCCGAGGGAAACGGCGGGCAATAATAAACCGCTGTTGCCGCATCGGTTATATTGCATGGTGGTGTATCTGTCTGGTGATGGATTGTAAGTCATGGCAGGTATATTTTTTTATGAATATAGAAATAATCGGGAATAAATTGAAAAGTAATAGCCGTATGGCGGTTTCAAAAGATCCAATTATTAATCCCTTGTGGGGAATGATGACGGTTATGCGGCTGGTGTGACAATTACTAATTACCACACTGGCATTAAGGAATAGACCAGAGGGGCTGTCTCAAAAGCAACCTAATGGCATCATTCCGTACTTGATATGGAATCTTTGTAATGTGAAAATCAGGCTCTTATGGATTTCTGCTTTCGCAGGAATGATATGTAATCTGACTTTTAATACAGCCCCTGCTTGGTTGATAGTGGCTCTGGTCCTTGCCTCAAGAGAACTTCGGGGTTTTCTGAGCTTTTCATCCTTCCCACACCCGGTGCCCATCTATGAGGCGGAAACCGGGTTGCCGGAAAAAATTGTTTATAATTCATAGAAAAAACAAAAAATCACTGCAGTTATTTTCGCTAAATTTATTGGTTCAGACAGAAAGCACATGACAGGACTGAAAATATATAAGGCATCCGCCGGTTCAGGCAAAACCTATATCCTGGCAAGGGATTATATAGCCCTGCTGTTTGGCAATCCTGAATTATTCAAAAACATACTGGCAGTGACTTTCACAAATAAGGCGGCAGGTGAAATGAAAACCAGGATACTGGAGCGCTTAAATGAACTTGCCAAACAACCTGATCAGGCTGAATATTTGGACTTTCTCAGTAAGAAGTACAAGATAACTTCCGAAGCTGTCGCAAGGAGGGCTGGAAACATCCTTGCCATGATCCTGTACGAATATTCAAAATTCTCAGTGCAAACAATTGACAGCTTTTTCCAGAGGAT
>CAYOFK010000150.1:0-6845 GCA_964403185.1 uncultured Rikenellaceae bacterium
TGGAAAAGAAGGGATTTGTGGATCATAAATCCTATGGCACTACCTATGAATATTTTCCGCTGGTTTCAAAGGAGGAATATACAAAATTTCATTTCGGAGAATTTATGGAAAAGTATTTTAATAGTTCATTCTCGCAACTGGCCTCATTTTTTACCAGAGAGAATAAGCTTACCATGAAAGATCTGGAGGAACTGATGAATGAGGTCAGGAAGAAAATAAATGGAAAGGAGGAAGGAGCATGAGTTCATTTACCATTTATTTTATGCAAACAGGCCCTGAGTGAATACATTTCTTCTCATATAAACTATCCCCGGAAGGCCAGGAAAAACAGTACTAAAGGAAAGGTTTATGTCAACTTTACGGTGGATGAGACCGGCAATATAAAAGATGTTTATGTGGAAAAGAGCAAATGCATTGATCCTGACCTTGATAAAGAAGCGGTCCGCATCATCTCCGGGATGCCAAAATGGAAACCCAGGGAGCAGAGGGGGAAAGCAGTTCCGGTAGAGCTATCTGTACCGGTAGAGTTCATACTGAAATAATATTTCAAAAAGAAGCTCGCTCCTTACGGGCCGACGGAGTGTTATGATTATAGTGCCTGATTGCCATAATAATTCTTCATACAGTATTGGCAGTTGGATCCGGTCCGCCCGCTTCCTGCGGTCAGACCGGTAAAGAGAGGGGCGCCAGTGAACGATAATCTGCCTGAACGCTGCAAGCCTGCCACCACTGGCACCGGGTTCATCAATAAGAAGGGACTTACAATGTGTTACCCGGGTAGGCTTTAATGCCTTCTTCAAGGCACTTCATTGCTTTTTTAAGGTGTTCAATCTTTAGTACGTAGGCGATGCGCACTTCCTGTTTTCCAAGTCCGGGAGTGGCATAAAAACCTGAGGCAGGAGCCATCATAACGGTTTGGTTCTCAAACTCAAAATCACTAAGCAACCACTGGCAGAACGTATCCGCATCATCCACGGGAAGGCGGGTAATGGTATAAAAAGCGCCCCCGGGCATTGGACATTTAACACCGGGTATTTTATTAAGTGCTTCCACCATATAGTTGCGCCTGCTGATATACTCCTTATAAACCCGCTCAAAATATTCGGGGGGTGCATCCAAAGAAGCCTCCCCGGCTACCTGTCCGAACGAGGGGGGACTCAACCGGGCCTGTGCAAATTTCAGGGCAGTATCAATGATGTCCCTGTTTCTGGTTACAAGGGCTCCGATACGGGTGCCACAGGAACTGTAGCGTTTTGAAACAGAATCTATCATGACCACCTTCTGTTCAATCCCTTTAAGCAGCATGGTGGAATAATGGATTTGACCGTCGTAGCAGAATTCCCTGTAAACTTCATCGGCAAAGAGGTAGAGGTCGTGCTTTTTCACAACATCGGCCAGCTGTTCCAATTCTTCTTTTGAATACAAATAGCCGGTGGGATTGTTTGGATTGCAAATCAGTATGCCCCGTGTTGCAGAAGTGACTTTTTTCTCCAGTTCTTCTATCGGAGGGAGTGCAAATCCACTCTCAATGGTTGAGGTAACCGGGATGATCTTTACACCGGCAGAGATTGCAAAACCATTGTAGTTGGTATAGAAAGGTTCGGGAATGATGATCTCATTCCCCGGATTGAAACAACTTAGCAGGGAGAATACTATGGCTTCTGACCCGCCGGTAGTGATCAGCAGTTGGTTGTGGTCAACATCGATACCAATGTTCCGGTAAAAAGCTGACAGTTTCCTGCGGTAGGATTCATTCCCGGCAGAATGGCTGTATTCAACTACTTCCTGGCTGAAATTCCGCACCGCACTCAGGGCAACCTCCGGGGTGGGAATGTCAGGCTGTCCAATGTTTAAATGATAGACCTTCCTTCCTTTTTTTTTGGCTTCTTCAGCAAAAGGAACCAGTTTGCGGATTGGTGAGGCAGGCATGGTCATTCCTCTTTCAGAGATTGAAGGCATGATGATGATTGAATTAGATATTCATTTTTCCGGAAAAGAATAAAGTACACAAAGTTAGTCAGGATGGGCTTATTGAACTATGTTTAATATCATATATATATGTTTAAATTGATTATTTTTGCAGGATTACAAACAGACCGTTTTAATGAACGTGCTCAATTCATGAATATTCCTTCAAAATACGATCCCGGAAAAACAGAGGATAAATGGTATGCCTACTGGATGGATCAGGATTTTTTTAAGTCGGAACCCGACGGCCGTGAATCTTATACCATAGTAATTCCACCTCCCAATGTCACCGGTGTTTTACATATGGGGCACATGCTGAATAATACCATTCAGGACATTCTCATCAGGAGGGCCCGGATGGGGGGGAAGAATGCACTTTGGGTCCCGGGTACCGATCATGCTTCTATTGCCACAGAAGCAAGGGTTGTAGCCAAATTAAAGGAGGAGGGAAAAGACAAATCAAAAATGTCACGGGAAGAATTCCTGGAGCATGCCTGGGACTGGCGTGAAAAGCATGGGGGGATCATTCTTGAGCAACTGAGAAAGTTGGGAGCCTCCTGTGACTGGAGCCGTACAAAATTCACCATGGATCCTGATATGTCGGAAAGTGTTTTGCAGGTCTTTGTTGATTTGTACAACAAAGGATTGATATACAGGGGGATTCGAATGGTGAACTGGGACCCTCAGGCGCAGACTGCCGTTTCTGACGAGGAAGTTATTTACAAAGAAGTGGATTCTAAACTGTACTATATACGCTACAGGATTGAAGGGGAAAACGATCATGTTACTATCGCAACCACCCGGCCTGAAACCATCCTGGGTGATACGGCGGTGTGCGTCCATCCTGAAGATGACCGGTTCAGGCACCTGCATGGAAAAACCGTCATCATTCCCCTGGTGGACCGGCCTGTGCCAATGATCACCGATGATTATGTAGATCGTGAATTTGGCACCGGGGCATTAAAGATCACTCCTGCTCACGACGAGCACGACTACGACATTGGGTTGCGGCATGGACTCGATTCCATACATATCTTTAACGACGATGGAACTTTAAGCGATCAGGCCCTGTTGTTTGTTGGGAAAGACCGCTTTGAGGCTCGCCGGTTGATCACCGCCGAGCTGGATAAAAAAGGATACTTGGTAAAGGTTGAGGATTATGTTAATAAAGTGGGCTATTCAGAAAGGACGAATGCCGTTATTGAACCAAAACTATCGGTACAATGGTTTTTGAAAATGAAGGAACTGGCTGCACCGGCCTTGCAAAGTATCAATAACGGTTCTGTAAAACTGGTGCCTCCAAAGTATAAAAATATTTACAGGCACTGGATGGAAAATGTCCGCGATTGGTGCATCTCCAGGCAATTGTGGTGGGGGCACCGCATCCCGGCCTGGCATTTACCTGATTCACAGGATTTTATTGTGGCCATGAATGAAGATGAAGCACTTGAGAAAGCCCGCCTTAAGTCAGGGAATCAGGAACTTGCCTTAAGTGATCTCAGGCAGGATGAAGATGTATTGGATACCTGGTTTTCTTCGTGGCTGTGGCCCATTTCTGTTTTTGATGGCATCCGGAACCCGGAGAATGCCGATTTTAAATATTATTATCCCACCAGCGATCTGGTTACGGCTCCTGAAATCCTCTTTTTCTGGGTGGCAAGAATGATCATGGCCGGTTTTGAGTACACCGGAAAGAAACCTTTTCATAATGTGTACCTTACCGGGATTGTCCGTGACAAGCTGGGACGAAAAATGTCAAAATCACTGGGCAACTCACCCGATCCGATTGAGCTCATTGAGAAACATGGAGCCGATGGTGTCAGAGTGGGCATGTTGCTGTGTTCTCCTGCCGGAGGAGATCTATTGTTTGATGAAAGCCTCCTTGAGCAGGGACGGAATTTTGGAAATAAGATATGGAACGCTTTCAGACTGGTGAAATCATGGAAAACCGATCCTGAGTTACCACAACCGGAAGCATCCGGGATGGCCATCAACTGGTTTAAGGAAAAATTGAATGAATCCCTGGCTTTGCTTGAAGATCAGTTTTCAAGGTACCGTCTTTCAGAAGCCCTGATGAATGTGTATAAACTCTTCTGGGATGAATTTTCTTCCTGGTATCTTGAGATGGTTAAACCAGCGTATGGAGAAGCTATGGATCAGGCAACCCATGAGGCAACAAAAGGGTTTCTGGAAACTCTTTTAAAGATACTGCATCCTTTCATGCCTTTTATAACCGAAGAGATCTGGCATTTACTGAAAGAGAGAAGACCCGGGGAAAGCATCATGAATACAGGGATGCCCGTCTCCGGGAAATTTGATTCTGGCTGTCTTGCGAGATTTGAGAAAACCAAGGAAGCCATCAGCGCCATTCGATCCGTCAGGAAAGAAAAAAAAATTCCGCTGAAAGATCCGCTCAGCCTCATGGTATGTGAAGATGAAGCAGCTTTTGATAACCGCTTCGGATCAATACTCAAAAAAATGGGAAACCTTTCGGAGATCACTTTTGTTAAAGACAAACCCGGGAATGCGGTTTCGTTTATTGTAAAAACCACGGAGTACTTCATCCGTCTTGGGGATAAAATGAATGTGGCGGAGGAAATGGAAAAACTCAAAAAAGAACTGGAATACACCCGTGGTTTTCTGGCTTCTGTTTTGAAGAAACTGAACAACCAGCGGTTTATTAAAAATGCCCCTGAAACTGTAGTGAAGATGGAATTGGAAAAGAAAATGGACGCAGAGATCCGCATTAAAACCCTGACTGAAAGAATCGCCAGTCTGAAATAAGGGAGTGCTGCTAAACATGCTCTCAATTTCACAAATGTCCCAAATTATATTCTCATTTGATTAATTTTATGCCCCTTATAAAATCCATAGCATTATGAGACTAAATGAACAGGAAGCCATTCTCAATCCCAATGAACTTGTTAAGCATTTAAAAAAACCTTCCGAAGAGTTTACCCGACGTGATATAATCAGGTTTGTACAGGACCAGGGCATCAGAATGTTGAATTTCCGTTACACGGCCGAAGACGGGAAATTAAAAACATTGAATTTTGTGATCAGCAGCCTTGAACATCTCGATAATATTTTATCATCAGGAGAGCGGGTTGATGGCTCCAGTTTATTTTCCTATATTGAAGCAGGCCATAGTGACTTATATGTGGTTCCGCGATACAAAACAGCTTTTGTAAATCCTTTCACTGAAACACCCACCCTTGAAATATTGTGTTCATTTTATACAGGTAGTGGAGAGCCTTATAAAGGAGCACCAGAATATGTTTTAAGAAAAGCACATGAAAAGTTTAAGGAAGAGACCGGTTTTACTTTTAAGGCACTGGGAGAACTGGAATATTATGTAAATTCCAGGTCGGCTAACTTATATCCCCTGCTGGACCAGAAAGGATATCATCAATCCAAACCCTTTTCAAAGTTTGAAGATCTACGCATTGAAGCCCTCGAATTACTTGCCAGGGCAGGTTGTAAAATCAAATACGGACATTCTGAAGTTGGTAGTTTTTCATTCGGCGGAGAAGATTTTGAACAGCATGAGATAGAATTTTTACCTGTAGATGTGGAAGATGCAGCTGACCAGATAATCCTTGCAAAGTGGATCCTGAGAATGTTGAGTTATAAGCATGGGGTTGAAGTCAGCTTTGCTCCTAAAATATCTGTTGGAAAGGCTGGTAGTGGCATGCATATACATATGCTGGTTGAAAAGAACGGTAAGAATGCTCTCGTAAGAAAGGGCGAACTCAGTGATACGGCCCATAAAATTATTGCAGGTATTTTAGATATTTCACCTGCACTTACAGCATTTGGAAATACCATACCCATATCATATCTCCGTTTGGTACCCGACCAGGAAGCGCCAACAAGGATATGTTGGGGAGACCGTAACCGGTCAACCCTGATCAGGGTCCCTCTGGGTTGGCGGGGTGGCAGTCAAATGACAGTTGATGCCAATCCTTCAGAAAAGCGGGAACCTGAGCCGGGAGACAGCAAACAAACACTTGAATTCCGGGCTCCTGATGGGTCGGCCGATGTGTATAAACTTATGGCAGGCCTGGTCATTGGAGCCATGCATGGACTGAAAATGCCGGATGCTTTGCAAAAAGCAAAGGAATTATATGTGGATGTGAATATTTTTGAGGACCGGAATTCCAGGCGTTTGAAATCCCTGGCAAAGCTTCCGGCCTCCTGCTGTGAGTCGGCCGCAAGCCTCCAAAAACAACGGGCTTTTTTTGAAAAGGATGGCTTGTTTCCACCTGAAGTCCTGGACTATGTGATCCATCATTTAAAATCCTATAATGACAAGAACCTCAGCGAAAGGCTTGAAGGTAAAAATGAGGAGATCCGTAAGCTGGTGAAGGAATACATTCATGTAATGTAAAATATGGCTCCAGGCGGTCCGACAGCTCAAACGTTCGGCGGACGACGAAGGCTGGTGTGACAATTACTAAATTCCATTACTTATTTCACGTCCTTTTTTCCTTTCTGCGGCGTTAAAATTATTAACCGTAGCTGAGGCTATGCTTGTAAATTTTGCCTTGCATAAAGAAAAGAATATCATAAAATATTAGTAACACAATTTAATAATTACCACACCAGGGCTAAGGGATTCATTCACCAGGGAGCAATTCCCTTTTCTTATTGGCAGTTTTAATGCTGACATTGAGCTCAAATCCTATAAGAAGGGAGATGGAATTGAAATATAACCAGAGAAGGATGACCATTAATGTACCAATGGATCCGTACAGTTTGTTATACTGTCCAAAGTTGTTTACATAATATGAAAATCCGAGAGAAGAGATGATGAACAATGAAGTGGCAACAATGGATCCTGGCGAAAAATACTTCCATTCTTTTCTGCGTGCCGG
>CAYOFK010000151.1:0-6845 GCA_964403185.1 uncultured Rikenellaceae bacterium
AAGTGGCAACAATGGATCCTGGCGAAAAATACTTCCATTCTTTTCTGCGTGCCGGGATTTCATAATATAAAGACGAAATGCCAAAGAAAATCAATGCCAGAAGGATGATCCATTTGGCAACTGAGATCAGGTAATAAGTGAAATTCATCTCAATGATCTCCATTTCCACAAGCTTTGTTAAGGCTGTTTTACCCAGGAGAATAATAATAATACCGGCTGCCATCATTATGGCAACAAGAAACACCAGGAATAGTGAGGTGATCCGTTGTGATATCCACGACCGGGTTTCAAACTTATGAGCAGATACATTAAAGGCATTGATAAGGGCGTGGATCCCATTTGTTGAAAATATAAGTGTGACCAGGAACATAAAAAACAGCAAGCCCCCGCTGCGTTTTGTGATCACCTGTACCAGGGTGGTTTCGAGCATGGCAAATACATTTTCAGGCAGAATATTGTAAAAGAACTGCACCAACTCTGTCTGGAAATTCTGGATAGGGATGAATGGAATAAGGGCAAATAAGAAGATTGCAGAGGGTAAAATGGCAATCAATATATTGAATGCTATAGCTGAAGCGCGGGTTACCAGCGCCCCTTTCTGGAATCCCCTGATGAAAAACAGCACCACAAAAAACACTGAGATTCCCTGGAATCCCGGCAATGAATAGGTTCTCAGCCAGGACTGAAACCGTCCGGCAGTGCTGTTTGATTTTTCAATTTGTGAGGATTCTTCCGGCATGTATTGAGGGTGTCATTACAATCAGAACACTAAAAAAACTCCGGTCAGGGATGAGTTGTATTTTCCTGTTTCCATTATATATTTTTCAGGATTCAAACTGGTTCATAAATTTAAATTGTTTTCAAACTAAGATCGAGACTTTTGATATGATGGGTGAGGGCTCCAACCGAAATGAAATCCACACCGCACAATGCATAATCTCTGATATTGTCAAGGGTGATACGGCCGGATGATTCGGTTTCAAATGATCCGTTGATTTTACGGACAGCCTGCAAGGTGTCTTCCGGAGAGAAATTGTCGAGCATGATCCGGGTCACACCTCCATGGCTCAGTATCTTTTCAACATCCTTCAGGTTGCCGGCTTCAATTTCAACGGGAAGTTCAATTCTTTGATCTTTAAAATACCTGTGCACACGATCAATGGCCATTTCAATGCCCCCGGCCATATCGATATGGTTGTCCTTGATCAGTATCATATCGTAAAGCCCCATACGGTGGTTAAAAGCCCCTCCGATCCGTACGGCTTCCTTTTCAAAATGCCGGAGGCCTGGACTGGTTTTACGGGTATCCAGAACTTTAGTATGCAGTCCCTGAAGTTTATCAACATAAAGCCTGGCAGTTGTAGCAATGCCACTCATTCGTTGAATAAAATTCAATGCCAGGCGTTCAGCCTGTAGCAGAGACCTTGAAGGCCCGCCTGCCCTCAGGACTACATCACCGGGCACCATAACATATCCATCTTTATTATGATATTCAACGACAATGGCCGGGTCAATTATCCGGAAAACTTTTAATGCAACCCTGATGCCTGCAAGCATTCCCGGTTCTTTTGCCAGAAGCAATGTTTTATCGGTGCTTTCGGACGGGATGCATGCCAGGGAAGTAATGTCCCCCTTGCCCAGGTCCTCCTCAATAGCCAGTTGAATTAACTTGTCTTCAAGAGTGTTATTCATTCTCTTTTTCTATACGAAACTGATGAATGAGTGATGCACTGCCTTTGCCTTTCAAAAGAAAATATACACGATAGGACTCATTGGCGGTTTCAAGGCTTCCAATTCCATATTTTGATTCGGCTTTCCCGCCCTGGTGAAGGAGTGAGAACTTTTTGGGAGGATTCTTCGAGAAAAAATCCTTCAGTATCATCTCAGATTGGGATTTGCTGTAAATACCTTCTCTATCAAGGATGACCATTTCAACACTTTCATTCATGTATTTTATCAGCTCAGAGGCATTGCCAGCCTTTAGGGCCATGGAGATGCCCCGCGGAATTTCGCTTGTATTCTGTGCGCTGAGCCCATTAAATACAGACATTAATAATATGAATATGAATATTTTTTTCATCTGTTTACGAATTTATTTTCGTTTATCAAATGCCCGCCTGCTGCGCCTTCCATAGGCCGCCAAAGGCTTGCCGGCAGCCCTGTGCCCGGTAATTTACGTCTCCGCTATCACCCCCGATACAACCAGGGCGAGCAAAGAAAGGTTATTATTCACTTTGTTCATGAGATCGCTCCGCTAAGTTCGCTTCGCTCATTCCATGTGCTCAAACGTCCTGCGATACGCGGGCGCCGGAACAAGACCGGAAAGTCAGGCCTGGTAAATATAGATGGAGGTCTCATAAATATCATTGCACCTGAATGCAACACAACAAAAAACAAACCAATATTTAATGCAATTTAACAATTTTCAGTAAAATGGGTTTGAAATGGGAGTTGTCGGGTAAAATAACCGGCCCTGGCATTGAAATTGTTACATTTGACTAAGAAATTTTTTATTGCCTTTATGAGATTCAGGCTATTGCTTATTGGTGAAACCCATCCTGACTACCTTCAGACAGGCATCAACCTTTATGAAAAGCGTATTCAAAGGTATGTGAAATTTGAAATCGAAGTCATACCGGATGTCCGAAATGCAGGTAATATGAAACCTGATGGTCTGAAAGCGGCTGAGGGTGCTCTGTTGCTGAAAAGAATACGGAAAAATGAAACCCTCATTTTACTTGATGAAAGAGGAAAGCGGATGGATTCAACAGAGCTTTCCGGTTTTCTCGAAAACCAAATGATTTTTGGCAGGAAGGCCCTTACTTTTATGATTGGCGGTGCTTATGGGTTTTCAGAGGAAGTGTATGCACGGACAGTCCATCAGATCAGCCTTTCCAGGATGACCTTTTCCCATCAACTTGCCCGGCTGATATTTCTTGAACAATTATACCGGGCTTTCACGATCATCAAAGGCGAACCCTACCATCATGGTTGATATTGATGCCTGTTTTTTTTACATTAGAAAATGATTTATTAATTGTAATCTCTTGAAAAGGTCCTTCAGATCCGAATATTTCTTCATCCTGGCCTTATTGTTTCTGGCTTCAGGTGTTCTGTTTGAGCTGTATCCGGGAATTACAGATAATCCGGAAAGGGCTTCCAGACGGTTCCAGGCTGAGTTATCTGAAAAGGAGTTCAAAATAGGATCCACCATGGATGCTCTGGCGGCTGAATTTAAGGATCCAGGCAATTCCTTCGTCTTTCTTGAAAATGAGCACCTTGGAAAATACCTCCAAAGAAATGGATTTACCTTCCTGTTTTTTGTTCAGGATACCCTGAAAGCATGGACAGATAAAGGCATCCAGACCAGGGAAGTATTTTCAGAAACCAAACTTAATAATAAACTGGTATTCCTTGGAAATGCATGGTACGAAACCACTACCCGCCTGGTTTCAGACAGCCTGAGAATTACGGGACTGATCCTTATCAGGCATGAATATATTTACCAGAATACCTTTTTAAATAATTCATTTCAGAAGGGTTTTAAATTACCAGATTGTGTCCTTCTCTCGCAAAATCCGGTTGAAGGCGGTTATGCAATTAATGATGACACGGGAGAATTTATCTTCAGCCTTGTGTTTCCCACGGTTAATGTGTGTGCAATCTCAGGCATTCCCTATGCCGCAAGTTTTTACATCATAGGATTTTTTATGTTGCTTCTTGGGGCACAACGGCTGCTCAGGCTTTTACGGAAATGGATACCCATTAACTGGGGGATCCTGATGCTTGGTTTCATATTATTGGTAATCAGCCGATTACTCTTTTATTTTAAACTTCCTTCACCGGTTTTTGACCTGGAACTCTTCTCACCCTATTACTTTGCTCTTTCAAACGGATGTTCTTCACTGGGACATTTACTGACCAATGCCATTCTTATTTTTTATTTTTCCTTTATTTTCTACCGGGATTTCGACTATAACCGGTGGGTTAAAAATGACCGGAGAATAACTTTTTTCTTCACCAGCCTGGCATCGTTTTCAGTGGGATCCCTGATCTTTGGGTATGATGTATATATTTTTAAGAGCCTGATATCCAGTTCGGATATTGTATTTGAACCCTATAAGATACTGAATCTGAGTTTTTTCAGCCTTACAGGATACCTCGCCGTTGTATTGCTGTTTTTTTCCACAGGTTTGTTCTTCTTTAAAATCATCAACGCAGGGAAACAAAATCATTACAAATTTCATTACCTGATGGCATGGCTGTTAAGCCTGATGGTCTTTGTGTTGTTATTTTTTGTTCAGAATCCGCGTTTTGACCTGGTCAGCCTTATTTTTTTTATGATACTTGTAATGCTGATTTACAGGTTGTCTCCCCACCTGAACTTTATTGCCCTGATTTTGTTTTCCATAATTTTCAGTGTGTATTCCACCTGGATCATTGTAAGTATTTCAGAACGCAATGAATTGTATGAAAGGGAAGTGATGGCATTGAGCCTAAGCGCTGAACAGGATCCTGTGGCGGAGCTGTTGCTGGAAAGCATGGGTGCGCAGATCCGTGAAGATGGTGTTTTACAGAAGCTGATGGCGGCGGAGGAGTTTATGGATGCCGATGTGGATGAGGTTTTCAACTATTTATTAAGCAAATACTATAAGGGCTACTGGGAAAAATATGAATTCAGACTGACCCTGTGTACCCCCGGATCAGAGATTTATGTGGATGAAACCAGCAGGGGTTCCTGTGTTGAGTTTTTCAGGACCCTTATTGACAGTTTCGGGCAGCCCCTTGAGGCATCCGGATTTTATTTCCTTGATAGCGGCGGGGATCAAACCTCCTATGTGGGTTTCTTTTCTTTTCAAAGAAAGGACGATACATTAAGAAATTCCATATTTCTGGAGCTTGATTCAAAGGCTTTTCTCAGGCAGATGGGGTATCCCGAATTGCTTCTCGATGAGAAGATCCTGAGCCCGCTGCCGGTGTATGAATATTCCTTTGCAAAATACCGGAGTGGGAACCTGATTCAACAATCGGGCGATTATAAGTACAGCCTCAGTGACCGCATATTTATAGAAACGGATGAAGAGTTCTCCGAAGTTCAGATCGGAGGTTTTAACCATCTGGTTTATCAGGCAGGACAGGACCGGACCATTATTGTCAGCCAGGAAAAGCTAAGCATCATCAACTTGTTCATTTCTTTTTCTTACCTGTTTGTTTTTTTATTTTTCCTTTCCGCCATCATTTACCGGGCATCTTCTCCCAGGATATTATTCGTGCAAAAAACATCCCTCCTCAAAGATAAGATCCAATTGTGGATGATATCTATATTGTTTGTATCTCTCATCTTTATTGGGGCCGGAGCGGTATATTTCAGTTTAAGCCAATACCGGGAGAAGCAGGATGACAACCTCAGGGAAAAGATTCAATCGGTTTACGTGGAACTCGAACATAAGCTCGGGTTTGTTGAAGAACTGGACGGGAATTGGTCCCAGGATCAATATGCCAATCTGGATGAACTGCTCATAAAGTTCTCGAATGTTTTCTTTACGGATATTCATTTATTTGACCCGTCGGGGACTCTTCTGGCCACTTCGCGATCTGAGATCTTTGAGCGGGGACTCACCGGATTTAAAATGGATTACAGGGCATACAGAGAACTGCACGAGCGAATGCGTGCTGAATTTGTACTGGAGGAATCCATAGGAGATTTTAAATTCTTATCGGCATATGTGCCCTTTACCAATGCAGAAAACAAACTGCTGGCTTACCTGAACCTGCCTTATTTTACCAGGCAGAGTACCCTCACCGGTGAAATCACCAACCTGGTGGTGGGGATCGTGAATTTTTCCATGGTAATGGTACTGCTGGTCCTTGTGCTGTCGGTGATCATCTCCAACCAGATCACCAGGCCCCTGAAACAGATCCAGGAAAAGATAGGAGCCATTAAGCTGGGGAAAAAGAGTGAACCTATTATTTACCCTGTAGATGATGAAATTGGTAGTTTGGTTCAGGAGTATAACCGCATGATAGAAGAGCTGGCGAAAAGCGCCGAAGCCCTGGCCAGATCGGAAAGGGAAACGGCCTGGCGTGAAATGGCACGGCAGATTGCTCATGAAATAAAAAACCCGCTCACACCTATGAAGCTGAGTATCCAGCATTTGAAAAGGGCCTGGGACGACAGGGTTCCAGATTGGGATGTTCAATTAAAAAAGATCTCAGAAACCCTGATTGAACAAATTGACAACCTGTCATCTATTGCTTCGGCCTTTTCCAGCTTTGCAGAGATGCCCGGAACCAGAAATGCAAAGATCGATCTGATATCCATCATTCACAACAGGGTGTCGCTTTTTGCAAGTAATAAAAAAATTTCATTTTCATTGGATTTTGGAGACCATAAAGACGCATTCATTTTTGCTGATGAAAACCAGTTCTTAAGGGTGTTCAATAACCTGATACAAAATGCCATCCAGTCTATCCCTGAAAACAGGAAAGGCCATATCCGTATCCGGTTGAGGTCGGGAAAGAAAGAACATACCATTCAACTGGAGGACAACGGATCGGGCATCCCACAGGATTTGGGAGACAAGTTGTTCGAACCCAACTTTACGACAAAATCCAGTGGCATGGGACTGGGACTGGCCATTGTGAAGAGCATTATTGAAGACGCAGGCGGCACCATTAGCTACAAAACCGCGCTTGATGCCGGCACTACATTCATCTTTAATGTTCCGGTTTTTAAGAGTCCCCCCGGGCTCATACCTTAGTCCAGCCGCTAAGCGCTTCAACAGTGTAAATCCGCTTAGCGCTTTTAAAGCGCTTAGCGGATGTACTAAACGGCCTTCCCAAAA
>CAYOFK010000152.1:0-6842 GCA_964403185.1 uncultured Rikenellaceae bacterium
AATTTATCATAGCCGGCATCAACTCCAAGGTCCTCCACCTTCCAGCCGGCCCCTTCCACCATCATGGCCACAAGGTTTTTGCCAATATCATGAAGATCACCTTGCACCGTTCCCAGTATCACAGTGCCTTTCGGTTTAATATCCCCGGATTTAAAAAAGGGCTCCAGGTGTGCCATTGCCGCCTTCATGGCTTTGGCAGCCATCAGCATTTCAGGTACGAAAACTTTTCCTTCACTGAATTTTTTCCCTATTTCAGACATGCCAATAACCAGTGCTTTCTGTAAGATCTCATCCGCCGGGATGCCTTGTTTAATGGCTGTCGCAGTTAATTCGTCAGCCCCATCCTGGTCTTTAAGACCGGGAGGGTATGGTGAGGCTTTGTTGACTTTGCCACGTTCAACACTAACTGCAAGTTTTTCTATTAGTTCCTTCATGGTGAAAATAAATTGATAATGTTCCTTCCTGTTCTTTCAAAAGAGCTTTAAATTAATCAAAAATCCCATATTCTGAGGGTATGTGTTTGGCCGAATCGATCAGGGGCATCATTTGTTCAATAAATTCAACCTTGTTTACCGGAATAGTTCATCAATAAAATCCGGAAATCTGGCAACGAACCTGAAAACAAAACTTCCTGAAAGCCGGTTTTGTTCTTGTCTGATGGAAAATTAGTAAATTGCCTGTTCATAGTATCGTTTACATATGTCTGAAATTGAGGGGTACAACTGACCTCAATACAAGCAGACCGGAGTGCCAAACCCGTAAAAGAATTAATTACTAATGAAGGAAAAATTATTTTGTCTTGCTAAGAAAACTATAATTGCATTTTTATTACTTCAAAGCCCGGGCATGACAGCTCAATTGCCCGGGGAAACACCGGAACAGAAAACGAAAAGAATGCAATGGTGGACAGAGGCGCGGTTCGGAATGTTTATCCACTGGGGTTTGTATGCGTCACCGGCAAGACATGAATGGGTGAAGAAATATGAGCGGATCAGTAATGAAGATTATCAAAAGTATTTCGATATCTTCAATCCTGATCTCTACGACCCGCATGAATGGGCAAGAATGGCAAAGAATGCAGGTATGAAATATGCCGTGATCACCACCAAACATCATGAAGGTTTTTGCCTGTTTGATTCAAAACATACCGACTATAAAGCTACCAATACTGCTTATGGCAAGGACCTTATCAAAGAATGGGTGCAGGCTTTCCGCGATGAGGGCCTTGGAATAGGATTTTATTATTCACTGATCGACTGGCATCACCCCAACTATACCATTGACAGCCGCCATCCGCAAAGCGCTAAAACGGATAAGGAATACGCTGAATTAAACAAGGGCAGGGATATGGATGTTTACAGAAAATATCTGAAAGACCAGGTAAGGGAATTGCTCACAAATTACGGCAAGATTGATATATTGTGGCTGGATTATTCTTTCCCGGGAGAACATGGTAAAGACAGGAACGACTGGGATTCGGAAAACCTGCTGAAGATGGTAAGGGAACTCCAACCGGGAGTGATAGTTAATGACCGGCTTGATTTAAGAGATGCTGAAGGTGGCTGGGATTTCACCACACCTGAACAGTACAAGGTTACCAAATGGCCGGAAAAAAACGGTAACAGAATTCCATGGGAAACCTGCCAGACATTTTCAGGTTCCTGGGGATATTACAGGGATGAAGCTACCTGGAAAGATGACAAGCAACTGCTTGTACTCCTTATAGAATCGGTAAGCAAGGGAGGAAACCTGCTTCTTAACGTAGGGCCTACCGCCAGGGGCACTTTCGATTCCAGGGCGAAAGACAGGCTGGAGGGAATGGGAGAGTGGATGAAGTACAACAGCCCATCCATATATAATTGCACCCAGGCTCCCGATGAATTTGAGAAACCTGATAATTGTCTGCTTACCTATAATCCTGAAACCGGGCGCTTATATGTTCACCTGCTGGATTATCCGCTGAAAAGATTTTATCTTAAGGGATACGCAGGAAAAATAAAATATGCCCAGTTTCTGCATGACCGTTCCGAGATCAAGTTTGGAAGTCCCAGGAGAACAGTGACCTATGAAGAGAAACAAGCCCGGGAAGATATCATCCTGATGCTGCCCGTTGTTAAACCTGATATTGAAATTCCGGTGATTGAACTGATCCTGGAATAGCATGAGGTGATCCGCCTTCGTTACTTCGTAGCTTTGACGGACAAGGCTGGGGATTTTGTAAGGAATAAAGGATTCACTAACCCTGGTATTTATGCCGGGGGAAAAGGAGCAGAAATAAGCAGGTTTTGGCGCTGGTTTTGCTTCTGGAGGGAGATTGTAGGGTGGCATGCAAAATCTGTGTCAAAACCGGGAAACTGTTACGCAAAGAACCGCGGAGGAGCGCAAAGGACCGCAAAGATGTGGAGATGAGGAAATGTAGGGGCAACCAGCCGGTTCCCTATGTTGAAAGATTGATTTATAACATCAGAAACCAACTGTTTTCTTACGCCATGTAATATCTGTAACTCCTGTAACTGAAAGCAGCAATAACAATAAAACTTATTAATGGCAATACAAAAGATATATTTACAGCCGGCATGGAAAACAAGGTGCCCTGGTCGATAATGATACCCTGAAGCGGGGGCATTAAGGCGCCGCCAACTATGGCCATGACCAGTCCCGCAGCCCCGATCTTGGCATCATCGTTTTCCAGTCCACGAAGGGAGATACCGTAAATAGTAGGGAACATCAATGACATGAAGGCGGAAGTGGCGATGAGACAATACAGCCCGGCCATACCCTGAATGAAAATTGTACCC
Organism: uncultured Rikenellaceae bacterium; assembly: GCA_964403185.1. Taxonomy (GTDB): domain Bacteria; phylum Bacteroidota; class Bacteroidia; order Bacteroidales; family VadinHA17; genus CAYOFK01. The sequence goes on from CAYOFK010000152.1 coordinate 2,799, forward strand.
GAAATACTTACCGCACCACCAAGAGCGAAGATCATTAACAGTTTTCCGGGATTGATATATTTTAGCAGAAAGGTGCTGATAAACCTGCCGCTTATAAACAAGGACATTGCAATGATATTATAATTCTGGGCAGTTGCTTTGTCCAGTCCCAGGTTTTCAGCGTAATGAATGATGAAAGTCCAGCACATGATCTGGGCGCCAACATAAAAAACCTGGGCAAGCACTCCTTCCCTGTACTTCCTGTTTCTGGCCAGCCGTTTAAAAATATGACTTGTTTTTGTAACCTCCCCCTTTTTGCTTTGGGGCATTTTGTATATATAAATTACAGCAAATACAACCAACACAACCAGGCCCAGGAGCAAATATGGATTTCTTATTATTTCAAGGTCATGTGTTCTGATAGAAGCTTTCTCAACAACACTCAGATTTGGAAAAATAAGGTTGCCTGCCGAGTCCCGTTCATCAGATTGCAGTGCGGAAAGAATGAAATTGGATGCGACAAACATGCCGAGTATAGACCCCAGGGGATTGAAAGCCTGAGCCAGATTTAGTCTTCGGGTGGACGTTTCCTGACTACCCATGGAGAGAATGTATGGATTGGCAGTGGTCTCCAGGAACGCCAGGCCAAAGGTCAGAATGTACAGGGAAATAAGAAAGAATACGAACATTTCATATTTCGCTGCCGGATAAAACAGAAATGCCCCGATAGCATACAGGGACAAGCCCACTAAAATCCCCCGTTTGTATGAATATTTCTTAACAATCAGGGCAGCAGGTATGGCCATTGTGGCATACCCGCCATAAAATGCAAATTGCACCAGGGCGGCTTTTGCATTTGATATTTCCATTACGGTCCTGAATGCGGCCACCAGGGGATTGGTTATGTCATTTGCAAACCCCCACAAAGGAAAAAGTATGGTAATGAGGATGAATGGGATTAGATATTTACCTTGGACGACACGGTTATTATTGTCTTTCGTTGCTTCGGTGTGGACACTCATGATTTGAACTTGATATAGAAGTGAGTAGATAACAGGAATAACATTTTTTTACCGTTTCGCTAACATGATGTATTGGAAGTGTTTTGAAATCCCGAAGTAAATAAAAAAAAGTGACATGGGGTCAAAGTTAAAATATTTCCGGCCTGAAAACCTGGTTGACGAAGTTTTGGAAGCTCAGAAGGGTTATGTCAATCAACAGAAATAATCGAAGCAACATAGTGAACGGAAACATGCCCGTTCAGGATCGTGCAAATGCTATCAGAGGATCGATTTGTTCCCGATCTGCCTGATATATTGTATCAAGATACCTGGTTCTTGTCTCATTCTGATCAGTCAATCTTTTCCCACCCCAGGTAAATACCGGTTTATTTAATGCATGAGAAATCAAAATATCAGCACACAACCTTGAGTGACGGCCATTCCCATTAGGAAATGGATGTATCTTCACCATTCGATGCTTAAATCTTATAGCTATTTCATCCTCACAATAGGTTTTGTTTTCAATCCAGAATTTGCAATCGTCAAGAAGCACTCTTAATTCTTGCTCAATATAATACTTGTCAACTCCTATATTCTTATTAGTTTTTCTTAAAGTGCCAGCCCATTCCCAGACTTCTGAGAACATTTTCTTATGTACTTCCTTGATAAAATCAACTGTTAAGATCTTTTCATATGAGTGTTTCCTTTTCAGACTCCATTCAACTGCTTTCTCAATGTTTAACTGTTCAAACTCATCTAATTCTTCTCTTGTTGAGATGGTTTTAATTTTCAAACCTTCCTTTTCCTCTTCATCGATAGGTGTCTGACCCTTAATATATTCCAGTTCTAATCCCATAAGATCTTTGGTAATTCCTTAATCAATTCTTCTGTTTTTTCTCTGATGGCTTTCTTAATTCTTACTTCCGTATTCTTTTGATCCTCCAGATTCATCTGAATAGATGTCCTTTCAACAATTTGCCTTGCAAGTTTTGCTGCTCTTCTTTCAACCATCTTCTCAAGGGTTTTATCCCTTGGGATGAATCCATATACAAAATGCATATTCAAAGCTGAGGCTACTTGCTTCAATACATTAATGGAAATGGTACCATTTTTTTCTCTTTCTTCAATCTCTTTAACACTCTGGGGGGTAATAGAAAGTTTCTTCCCGAGCTGTTTCAGAGACATATTTATTCCTTGTCTGATTGAATAAATCCAGCCATTAGGAGGCACATTCACCTTCTCCAGATTACGAAACCTGATAATCTTACTATCAAGTTGCTCTTGTATCATTTTTTTTATTTTCATAAGGGTATAGCCTTAAAATATTTATGTAAAAGTAAGGCTTTAGCCTGAAATATGCAAATAAATATTAAGGTTATAGCCTGACAAAAAATTAGATCTGACGATTGCACATAGAAGTCTATCCTGATTCTTCAGAAACCAGGAAGGAAAATCGATTTCTCAAAGGTGTAAACAGATCCAGCTTTTCCCACAGGCCTTTGTCAATCCTGATCACGCCTCAGATTTTAGGTTCCCAGCCTGGTTCGTATGACCTGCCCCAGAGTTTCATGGCCTCCTTATCACTTATATGTCCGTTTTCAGGGTTACATTGAAGGGTTTTACTTATACGGCTGGAGATATTGCCCAGGTGGCAGAGCAATGTACTTTTCCCTCCTTCGTCAATTGGGGAATGCTGTTTCTCTTTTCCGCGGATTGTATCGAAAAAATTCTCAATATGGAGTGTGGTCATACCGCCTCCTCCACCCATGGAGGTTCCGGCTTCACCCAGTTCGGATTTACTGTCTTTCACCAGCTTACCTGCCCGGTCATATAATTTATAGATACCCCTGTCAACATAAACAGAACCCTCCGTTCCATATATAACAGTGCCGCGTCCACTCCCGTATGTTTCATATCCGTTCCGGCTTTTACCATCCCATTTTATGGTTTTCCCCCCGGGGAATTTAAATGTGGCATCCATGGTATCATACATGGTCCATCCGTCATCAACAAAGTGGAATTTCCCTGCATTCACCGAAACTTCTTCGGGGTAATCAACCTGCAGCGCCCAGCGGCCTATATCCAGTTCATGTGTTGCATTGTTCCCGGTTTCGGCGGTTCCCCAGTTCCAGTACCAGTGCCAGTTATAGTCGAAATATGTATCCATGTAGGGAACCCTGGGCGCCGGGCCCTGAAAAAGGTTCCAGTCAAGTCCTTCGGGAGGGGCAACAGGTTCGGGATTTTTTACACGCCCCCGGCTGTTGGAGTAAAAGGCAACGGCTAAATAAGGATTGCCAATAACCCCGTCATGGATTTGCTTAATGATCTTAATAGAATCCGGAGCAGATCTTTGTTGATTGCCCATCTGGACAATCTTTTTATATTTTTTCTCGTATTCGAGTAACAATTCGCTCTCCCGGGGATTATGTGTCAGTGGTTTTTCAACATAAACATGTTTGCCTGCTTCCATGGCCATCCAGGTACCGGGAGCATGCCAGTGGTCGGGAGTTGCATTGAAAATCGCATCTACTTTTCTGTCGTCCAGAGCTTTTCTGAAGTCGTTGATCACTGCCGGTGTGTAACCTATCTTTTCCGATATCCTGGCGGCCCCTTTTTCCCTTCTTTCCTTCATCACATCGCAGATGTATGCCACCCTAACGTTATCTTTATTTTTTACAATAGGGTCAATATAACCCGGAAACCTGCGGCCGCATCCAACCATAGCCAGGGTGATGGTGTCATTGGCACCCATTATCCTTTTATAACTCCTGGCGGAGAAACCAACAGCTCCCAGATTTATTGCAGTTGCACCGAGAGCTGATTTTTTTACGAATTCCCTTCTTGATGATTTCTTTTTCATTTTAACAGGATTTTATATTTATGTATTTAAAATTTATTTGGTTGACAATCAATATTTTGGTTTTGTCATAAATTTTGCTGCCCTTCGCTAACTCAGGGCACAGGCAAAATTTCCGCCAAAACCGGCCAACCTTTATTCTTCCGAGGGGTTGTCTCAAAAGTCAGATTACATATCATTCCTGCGAAAGCAGGAATCCATAAGAGC
>CAYOFK010000153.1:0-6830 GCA_964403185.1 uncultured Rikenellaceae bacterium
GGTGGCTCGGACTTCTTCCACGCTGAGGACTCCTATGCCACACTGTTTATGAAGCAGATCAAGGGCGATTTTGTGGCCACAGTGAAAATAAACAAATTCGGGGACAGGACGCACGAATGGTTCCGTGCCGGATTGTTCGTTCGCAATGATATGACCAAAAGTTTCGACACCCGGCCGGGGAGTAAGGGATCCATGCTCCTGTTTGGCACACCAGGCCGTGCGGGAATCGAATACGATGAATTCGGAAATGGCTGCATGCATAAAGCCAACAGTCAGAACCTTCCGGAAGACACAAAATTCCCCATATGGCTGAAGCTGGTCCGGCATGGCAATAGCTTTACAGGAACCATCAGTCTGGACGGTAAAACCTGGATCAATGAGAAAAGATCAAACGACATTCCGGGCCTGGCTGAAGCCATCGACCTTGGCCTGGCCGCAGGCTCGCCTGACAAAAAGCAATACTGGGTAGAATTTAAAGACTGGACAATCAAAATTGCAAAGTAGTCATTGTATGAAGAAGTTATTTCCGCTCCATGGCATAGTCACAGTGTTGAATACGCCTTTCACAGATTCGGATAAGGTTGACCTCCATGCATTGAAACGAAATGTCAGTGAAGCTCTGAATGCCGGAGTAGCGGGATTCCTGACAACTGCCATGGCCTCTGAAGTAGAGAAGCTTAATATCAATGAACGACTGGCCATCGTTGAATGTGTTATGCAAACTGCCGAGGGTAAAGTACCGGTTTTTGCCGGAACAGCAGGCACTTCATATGTAGAATCAAAAGATATTTTAGAATTATATTTAGACCTGGGTTGCACACATATGCTCATTCAGTTACCTTTTGTCAATGAAGAGCAATTCAAACAGGACTTTTTGCGACTTGCAGCATGTGGTCCTGAAGTTATCATGTTGCAGGATTGGCATGCTTCCGGCTATGGCTTGCCCGATCAGATGATCATGGAGCTGTTTGAAACTGTACCTTCCTTTCGGTGCCTTAAAGTTGAAACCATTCCGGCCGGTATTAAATACTCCAACATACTGAAGCTTTCAAATGGGACCCTTAATGTGAGTGGTGGATGGGCAGTCAATCAAATGCCGGAAGGCCTGAGACGAGGAGTTCATGCATTTATGCCAACAGGGATGCATTGGATCTATTGCGAAATTTTCAGGAATTTTCAACAGGGAGATGTAGATGAAGCCACCTCGCGTTTCAATGAAATATTGCACATTCTCGCATTTTCGAATCAACATCTGGATATCTCTGTTCATTTCTTTAAAAGGTTATTATGGAAACAGGGGTTGTATCCAACTCCAAACGTTCGTCAGCCGATACTCCCCTTTGATGACATTCACCGGGATATTGCAGACGATCTAATACAAAAAGTGATGGAGATCGAAAATCGAATAAAAAAAAGAAGAAGAGAAAACTAACTATGCCAACCATTGAAACGAGCATGAATTCACGCAGAGAGTTCCTTGGCTACCTTACTAAATCAGGGATCCTTTTGGGATGTTTGGAACCGGTAAGTTGTAATGTTTTTGGTACAACAAATAATTCTTCTATTCGTCGCTATCATGTAAGTATGCAACCAGAAGCATGGATGGATAATCCCGAATTAATTAATATCTTAAAAAACGCCGGTGTAAGCGATATCTGGATGGCTTCCTTTTTACAGGGCCGATGGTATCATACCTCAAAGGAATTACGAGAGGCGGCCGATTATTTAAAAAGTGAAGGATTTTATCCGCACGTCCTCAGTGTACCCCTGGGTCATCCCGGGAATGCTTTAGACCCGGCAGACGAAGCTCTTTCTGAATCAAAAGAGAATTGGAAAAATGCCTGTACCCATCACGGCGAGCTATTTTCGGGAACCTCCATTCATCCACCTGTAGTTCAGGAAAATATTGAGGCAGTAAAATTACTTGCTAAAGAGAGGCATGATGTACTTTTTCTCGATGATGATTTCCGCCTGGCAAAATTCCCGGGACTCATTGGAGGTTGTTTCTGTGATGATTGTAAAAACGAATTCCTGAGTAGTTATGATTATGGTCCTGTCGACTGGGAACTGCTCATAGAATCGATCGAAAAACGAAATCCTTCCAGAGTCCTTCGTTCGTGGATTAATTATATTTGTGAAAAAGAGTATACAATGTTTGCAGCACTTCAAAATGCTGCTCCTGACATGGAAATCGGAATAATGGTCATGTATCTGGGTGCTGAGAAAGCTGGAATTGCGCTGGATAAATATCATGATATACCATTCAGGGTTGGAGAATTTATGTTCGATGATAAAGGTTTTGGCCCGGTTGAGGGTAATACTCCTGTGATCTTTGCCTGGTACCCATCAGCACAAAAAGCATTGTTGTGGAATGTGGAAGAAAAACAACATACCTATACAATCGTGCGTGATGATCAGATGCTACACGCTGTTACTGTGGATGCTCTCGATGTAGCGCTGATCAAGGAATTTTAACTTATTTAAAGAGCGTCATTATGAAAAAGAATGCAATCATTCAATCAATGAAGCGTATTTTAATACACCACCTGCTCAATGCAGCACCTTTGCGGATCCTCCTGCTACTGATATTTATGAATTCCTGTATGCAACCGGCGGAACCGGTCAATGACCAGTTTACCTATGCGCAGGAACGGAAAGATGATCTTCAGTTAAGCATCTATATTACGGCCCATGCTGTAAATAACCTGTTATCTGATGAAGCCGGAAGACGAGAAGCCATTTCCATTTTCCGCTTCAATGGCATCACCAAAGCCTATATTGAAGTTTATCGCGGAGGCCTGGTCATTGAAAAGAAGTTATTACAGGATGTCCGGGATCTGTTTGAAAAAAACCAGATTGAAGTTGTCGGAGGAATTGCAACAGTTCCGGGAGAAAATTTTGGTGTCCGGCAAGAAGCTCAACTTGGTTGGTTCAACTGGCAAAATCCCAAAACCCAGGCAGACTTAAAGGAGGTGATAATGATGTCTGCAGATGTATTTGATGAATTTATCATCGATGATTTTCTGTGTACGGCCGATACCAGTATGGAATCCAAGGCCGCCAAAGGAGACCGCTCCTGGTCACAATACCGCAGGGACCTGCTCACCGGATTATCTAAAAGTCTATTTATTGACCCTGCCAGAAGCATCAACCCGGATATTACGATGATCATTAAATACCCCCAGTGGTACGACCGTTTTCATCTCTTTGGATATGATGTGGAAAACGAAACAGCGCTCTATGACAAAGTATATGTAGGTACGGAATCCCGCGGTCAATACACCCAGAGGTTTGGCTTTGTTCAACCCTATGAGAGCTTCATAAGTTATCAATGGATGAAAAGCCTGGCCGGAATAAAGATGAGCGGAGCCTGGTTTGACCATGGAGATTGCGATGAAAATGATTTTATCGAGCAGGCCTGGCAAAGTGTGCTTGCAGGCGCCCGGGAACTTATTTTTTTCAACTACTTTGATTTTGTGAATGGTCACAAAGGACATCATTTAATGCGAAGGCAATTCACCCTGCTGGCAGATCTTGCCAGGAAGGTGGCAACGGAACCTGTCAATGGTGTGATGGCCTATAAGCCCGCAGGCAGTGATGCTTTTGGGGACCTTTATATCATGGATTTTATGGGGATGTTAGGAGTTCCTTTGATACCCGTATCCCAATATCCTGAAAATGCCAGGGTGATATTCTTACCCACCCAGGCAGCGGCAGATACAGGGATCCTGACTAAAATAGAATATTCAATTGCCGGCAATGCTACCCTGATTTTTACAACAGGATTTCTGGCGCATGCCAGGGATGGAAAGAGGTTGGCTGAAATTGCCGGCATTAGCTGGCCATTGGTTTCAGCTCCATTCAAGGCGGATCAAATCGTTGTGGAAGGAGAAGCTGAACCCATAAAATATGGGCTGGACCTCGAATCAGATATTCAACTGACTGGTGGGAATGCAAAGCTGGTGGCTCTTCATAATTCCGGAAAAATTCCATTTCTCGTTGCCAGAGAAAACATATTCACCCTGAACACACATACATTTTCCCAGGCTGATTTTGACGAGGTTGGAGAGGTTCTGCTGTGCCCGCGTCCCCTGGGTTTGCTGGAGATCCCGGAAACATGGACAAATACCCTCCGGGATCAATTTTTAATGCCCCTTGGTTATACACTTAAAGCCCCGGCCCGTGTTGCCTTTCAACCATATGGTGATTCCGGTTGGGTGATCCATAACTACAACCGGCAAACCGTACATATCGATCTCAGCACAGCACGGTTGGGCAACGGACCGGTTGAGGATAAATTTTCAGGAAATCAGTTTAAGATACATGAAGGTCAGATAGACCTGGAAATACCTCCCAGATCAAGGGTATGGATGGAAATTAACTAACACCGATAAAAGGAGACGTTATCATGCAACTTAAAAAACAAGTTCCCCTGATCATCTTATTGCTGCTCACTGCAACTATAATTTCTCCGGTTTTAAGTGATCCGGCTGATTTTTTCAACTATTAATTCTTAATGTAAATATTCAAGCAGTATGAAAAATTTTGTATTCCTGTTACTAATTCTCATTGTTTCCTGCCGGCAAACAAACACAGGCAGTTATACTGATCTGGCAACCACAGCCAATGGCTGGCAGGCCGAGGTAATTGCAACCATCGATCAGAGTTATGCTGGTTGGGATGTGGAAATCGGGGATGCTGACAATAACGGGTTGAACGAGATTCTTATTACAGGATGTCCGGACAGTAAACTGGCCATCATAAAAAAAACAAACAATAAATGGGACACACACATATTGGCGGAAGACCTGGCTCAAACACAACCGGATCCGGGCATGGGACTTACGGTAAAAATAGTCGACCTGAATAATGATGGGATAAATGAGATCATTCTTGGCACCGGTCAGGAGAAAGGAGGAACAGCCTGGTTCTACCTGCTTCAAACCGACGGTGAAAAGCTTACGAAAAAAATACCATTCCGCCCCGGTTATAATACAAGTTCCTTTACCCACAACCTTGCAGTCTGTGATCTGGACGGTGACTGGATAAAAGAGGTCATTTCCGCTTATTGTGGTGGTGGAGAAATTATCCGTTACGATATGGACCGGGACCTGAATCATATCGACTCCCGAAAACTCCATCATTTATCAGGCTCCGGTGAGGAATCCATTATCGCCGATGTGGATAACGATGGACAATATGAATATCTTACCTCCAACAGCTTCCGCGATAAAGCTGCAAAAGTTGAGATTTACGAATTCGATGAAACCGGAGAACTCATCATTCCTGCCCGCATTATTTTAAAAGGATTCGATGGCCGTGGCTGCTTTTATGCATCCCTTACCGTAGGTGACGTTGATAACGATGGCAGTAACGAACTAATCGTGGGATGGAAGGAAGACCAGAAAATAAACAAGGGAACCGTACTCGGATATAAGGTGGACTCCATTGCTCATACAGTGTACACTTTTGCCCATCAGGATGAAACCCTTGATCTGTCCTATTTTGAAAAAATGATGGAAATAGCTGATGCTGATAATGATGGGAAAAACGAATTGGTTCTTTCCACACGAGGAGATAATGTATCTGAATTGATTACCAGTGATCACCTTGGATATGTTTTTATGTTCAAAGTTGATAGTCATGGAGCGGTTAGCCGTGAATTACTTGTAGATTTAAATGAAGAATACGCCGAATCTTCCTGGCTGGCCGTAGGTGATGTCGACAATGACGGGAAAAACGAAATTGTTTTAGCAACAGGAAAAGGTGACCGGACAAAACCCGGCATATCCTATGTGGTTCTGGTTGAAAAAGAATAAACCGCTATGAAACTTATTAAGAAATCATTGTTCACCCTTTGCATAGCATCGGGAATTATCAGCACCAATACGGCACAAATCCAAACGACAGACCTCCCTGGACAGGGATTTGAATTACGGATCGAAAAATATGTCAATGAAATCAGGCTGATCGATACCCATGAGCACCTGATCACCGAGGAAGAAAGAATTGAGAAAGCCGGTCAACTTGACTTTACTCTCCTGTTCAGTCATTATGCCATTGAAGATCTGATTTCTGCCAGCAATATGAAGGGGATCATGAACATTGTCTTTTCCAATGATTTTCCCCTGGAAGATCGCTGGGAACTTTTTAAACCCTTTTTTAAGGAGATGCGCAATACCGGTTATGCACGAGCTGCATTGCTGGCTGCAAATGACATATACGGAGTGAAGGATATTAATGATGATACATATATCAACTTATCGGAAAAAATCCGCGAGAACAGCAAACCTGGATTATATCAATCGGTACTGAAAGATAAGTCGGGCATCGAATTATCCATTGTCGATGGCGGGCATCGTCACTATGATACTCTTTATTACAGGCATGTTGAACGGTTTGACCGTTTCGTCCAGGTATCTTCAAAAGCCGACATAATCGGACTTGGGAGTAAGTACGGTATAAACGTCATCACAATTGATGATTATATCAATGCCCTGCGGAAAGCCTTTGAAGCCGGAGTGGATTATATTATGGTCGGGGTGAAGACAGCACTCGCATACCAACGCATTCTTAAATTCAATAACACCTCCTCAGAACGCGCACAAGCTGTTTTTGATGCCCTTTTCAGGGAAGAGGTGGTTGACGCTGATGATATAAAAGCATTGCAGGATTTTATGATGCACAGGGTGCTCGATCTGGCCCGGGAATTTGATCTCCCCGTGCAGATCCATACCGGTCTGCAGGCAGGCAACGGAAATGACATAACCAATTCGAATCCCACCCACCTGATCAACTTATTTATGGAGTACCCTGAGGTAAATTTCTGC
>CAYOFK010000154.1:0-6800 GCA_964403185.1 uncultured Rikenellaceae bacterium
GATCCTCCAATATAGTCCTTGCATCTCCGGTCAGAGCCAGCGCGCTGTGTTTAAAGGCATCAAATTCGGCAATGTTGATGTTGATGAATTTTACATTCTCGTTCCGGAAAGCAGTTTTGGATGCAGTAGTAAAATCGCTGTACCGTGTGCCAATTCCGATAACAAGGTCTGCCCGCTGACTGTAATAATTGGCCCCTTCTGTTCCGGTTGCCCCTGCAGCCCCAAGATTCAGTGAATGATTGTAAGGTAAAGATCCCTTACCGGCAAAGGTCTCCATCACAGGAATACCGGTTTTCGCAATAAAACTTGCCAGGCTCTTTCCGGCTTCACTGTATATGACTCCGCCACCTGCCACAATAAGTGGACGGGAAGCAGCCTTAATCCAATCAGCGGCTTTGATCGTTGCATGCGGATCGGCCGGAGGTCTGGGAATGTGCCATATTCTTTTTTCAAACAGTTCGACCGGGTAATCATAACCCTCTGTCTGCACGTCCTGGGGCACCGAAAGTGTTACTGCACCGGTATTGAAAGGCGAGGTAAGTACCCGCATCACCTCGGGCAGGCTGGTTAAGATTTGTTCGGGACGGTAGATCCGGTCCCAGTATCTGGAGACTGGTTTGAAACAGTCGTTCACCGACATATCCTGGGAAATTGGAGATTCCAGTTGCTGAAGTACCGGAGCTAGCGTTCTTTGGGCAAATATATCGCCGGGAAGCAGAAGCACCGGAAGCCTGTTGATGGTGGCCGCTGCAGCTCCACTGATCATATTGGTTGCTCCGGGTCCGATGGACGAAGTGCAGGCAAAAGTGGAAAGCCTGTTCTTCATTTTAGCATAGCCTGCGGCCATGTGAACGGCGGCCTGTTCATTCCGGACCAGGATGTATGGGAAATCTGTGGATTGCTGAAGTGCCTGTCCAAATCCGGCCAGGTTCCCGTGACCGAAGATTCCTGCGCACCCGGCAAAAAAACGATGCTCATTCCCATCCCGCCCGGAGTACTGATTTTTTAAAAATTCTAATATGGCCTGGGCGACTGTTAGTTTTTTTGTTTTCATTGCCTGTCGTCTCCTTACATTATATAAACCGGTTGACTTCTAAAACCCTCCCCTGGATTCAATAAAGGCCAGGATCTCCTTTTCGTAGGGATTGAAATTTGCACAACCCAGCTTAGTAACCACAAACGCTCCGCAGGCATTTCCCATCCTGCAGCTCTTGTAAAGGTCCCACCCTTTCAGGTACCCGTAAATAAAACCGGCTGCGAACGCATCACCGGCACCCAGGATATTCAGCACTTCTACAGGATATCCGGGTACCTCCTGCTGAGTACCATCAGACAGATGGATCCTTGCGCCGCACGATCCGGTTTTCATGATCAGGGCATCCACACCCAGGGCCAGTATCCCCTCTATGGCCTCATCAAGGTTACCGCTGATCTCCGGTGCCGAGATCTGCTGGTGAGTAATACTCAGCTGCGAATGATCGCTGATGTATGCTGCGAGCACTTCCTCCTTTGTTCCAAGTACAATGGTTGAATTCTTCATAAATGCACGGACCGTGACCCCGAAGGCCCTGATGTCGTACCATTGATCGGCACGGAAATCAAGATCCATTATCACCGGTACTTCATTTTTGACAGCAATTTCCGATGCCAGGAAAGCAGCGCTGCGTGTGGGCTCCATGTTCAGGGCAGTTCCTGATACTTCCAGCAGCCTGGATTTTTCTATTTCAGCTGCCAGGACATGATCCATATTGATCTGCGAGTCGGCACAGTTATCGCGGTAATAGACCAGTGGGAACCTGTCGGGGGGTTCTATACCCAATACAACGGCAGAACTTCTTGCTCCATCGATAATGGGGATCATATCTGTGATCACTCCCTCTTTTTTCAGGAAATTGAGAATAAAATCCCCGATCTTGTCTTTGCCGACACCTGTCAAAAGAGCAGCTTTCAACCCGAGCCTGCTGCATCCGACAGCAATGTTTAAAGGGGAACCACCCACAAAGGCATGAAATCCCGGAATTTCCTCAAACACCGCTCCCGGCTCCTGGGAATAAAGATCAATGGAGGATCTTCCGTAGCTGATGACATCAAATTTTTTATCCTGCATCTTAACTCTTAATGATTTGTTTTAACCATTGGGATCCTGGGATCAATACCCTTCCATGAATCGTAAATCCATTTGTGATCGGGATCATCAGTGTTAGCCAGCAGCTGATCGCTGCCAGCAAGAAAATTAAGATAGTACACATTGTATCCGTGACCGGCGGCAAAGGGATGGTATCCTTCAGGCACCAGCACCACATCGTTGTTATATGCCACTGCAATTTCATCCAGGCTGCGGTTGTCGTTATAAACCCGCTGGATAGCGAATCCCTGGGGCTTTTCGATTTTATAGAAATAGGTCTCGTGTAAATTGGCTTCAGTCACATTTCCCTGCGCATCAACCTGGCCTCAAAATTCAGGTATTCCCATCCCGCATCCTCTTTCAGAATACGTTGATAGACTCCTTCACCCGCCATTGATTTAATGAGCAGGGGATACTTCTTATGCCTGTTTATCATGGTAAAAAGTTTCCCGTTCTAATCATTGATTTTACAGATACCGTAAGATATGGATTTTTTATTTCTACGGAAGGGACTCGATTACCTCTTCCCCCTGGTCTGGCTTTTAAGATTGAAGGATCTAAATATCCTTCGATTTCAGAAAACTCAATTTGAGTCCTGACTGCAATATGATTGCATTCAAATTCTCATGTTGTTCGGGCACGTAAAAGTTCTCCTCGCTGAGTAAAATAAGATAATAGCCGGTGAGGATATGAAATCCAATGTTATCATTGATACTGAACTCTATCCCCAGTCCCGGATGAAGGCCCAAACCCGTATTATTTTCAATATAGGCCCTGTCCGGACCTGAATCGTCCGGATCCAGCAATCCATGATCATGCAGGGCCTGCCACTCATTGTCTTCGAATGTTGTGGAGGTGAAGTTTATGGACAGGCCGGCATACAGGAAGGGGTTTAGTTTTTTACCAGGTAGCAGGTAGTATTTCGGGGTGAGACCGACTCCAACGTTTAGCATTGTCAACTCATTAAATCCCTCCGCAAGCAGTTCATCTGTTACGGGATCCCATATGGCCCATCCTGTATAATTATGGCCGTCATATATATCATAGAACCAGTCGCCCGAATGCATTATTCCCACATCTGCCTGGAAAGAAAAATGCCGGTTCAGGTTATATTGAATACCCAGGGTACCTGAAAAACCAGGCTTATAGTTGGCAATTTGATGGGGTTCTTTGTCCTCTTCAACAGATCCCCAGTCAGGCATCCAGAGTTTAGGACCGATTGTACTGAACACGCCTCCCGAGAAGCTTACACTAACTTTTTGCTCAAATTGAGCTGCTGCCATAAGGGGCAGGCAGAAAATGCAAATGAGGGTTATTCTACATTTCATAACGCCGATTATTAGTTAAATAAGAATCTGAAATATAATGCATTGCAGAGATCAGGAAGCAAGCGAAATTTATGAAAAAAAAAGACTCAAGTCAACCATCATTCTGTTTTGACACACCCCAATCATTCAACAATCTCATGGCTGCAATCCTGTTCAACAACCGGAAATCATCATCCGGCCGCTCACCATTGATGCATTTCAGGGCAAAATGGGTATAGGTTTCGGTCATTAAAGGAAGATTTAAGTGTATTGAACTTGCAGCATATGTAATTTCTTTCAAAAAGATTATATTTGCTTTTAACTACGTTTTTCGTAGTATATTGCAAATGATTCATGAAAGATTCTGCACAATATAATACGCTGGAAGAGTTTGTAAATGAAACAAGGTCACATGGACGTTACTCTTTTTCCTTGGACGAGCTTAAACTATCTTTTGAACTTTCAGACAAAGCAATAAACCAGGCTTTGTTTAGATTAAAAGACAAAGGCAAGATTGCAATGGTGCGTAAAGGATTTTATGCAATTATTACTCCTGAGTATTCAAAAACTGGAATGTTGCCTCCGTATTTGTTTATTGATGATTTAATGAAGTCGTTGGGTAAAGCTTATTATGTGGGTTTATTCTCTGCAGCTGCACTATACGGAGCAGCTCACCAACAGCCCATGGAATATTATGTGATTACTGAGAAACCAGCCCTGCGAAATATTAAGAATCGAAAATTGATCATCAATTTTTTTGTTAAAAAAGATTGGTCTGAGGCAGATATTGTTCAGAAAAAAACGGATGCCGGTTACATGAATGTATCAAATCCAGAGCTCACAGCCCTTGACTTGATCACCTATGGCAATTTTGGAATCAACCGTGTATTTACCGTTTTGGAGGAACTGGTTGAAGAAATGAAGCCTTATGAATTGACACGAACATCACGGAATTATTTACAAACAACTACCATTCAGCGATTAGGTTATATGGTTGACAAAGAAATAGGAAATGAGAAGCTGGCAATGGCCCTTAAAAAAGCTTTGAAGGATAGAAAAAAATACCCGATACCTTTGCTAAAAAACACAATTAATCGAGGTATTCTGAATTCAGATTGGAAAATTATTAAAAATACAGAATTAGAAAGCGATTTATGATACCTCGTAGATACATTGAAGAATGGAGGACAAATGCACCATGGCCGGATAATGCCCAGTTAGAACAAGATTTGGTTATCGAACGGACATTAGTTGAAGTGTTCTCGGACGATTTATTACGTAATAACCTTGCGTTTCGGGGTGGGACAGCATTACACAAGATATTCCTTAAACCACAAGTAAGATTTTCCGAAGATATCGATTTGGTTCAAATAAATGAAGGACCGATAAAACCATTACTGGAACGAATTCGTGATAGAATGAAATTCCTTGGAACAAAGCGCTCCATAAAGCAAAATGCTCACAACAATACCATTGTTTACCGCTTTGAATCTGAAATTCCACCGGTGGTGAATCTTCGGTTAAAAATTGAGATCAACTGCAGGGAGCACTTTTCTGTACTTGGGCTAAACGAAGTAAAATACGAAGCTAACAGCACATGGTTCAAAGGTAACTGCTCTATAATCTCGTATAAATTAGAAGAATTATTGGGAACAAAACTTAGGGCCTTATATCAACGCCGGAAAGGGCGCGATCTTTTCGACATATACTGGGCATTAATTAACCGGAGTATTAATACTGAAGAATTACTGCAATGCTATTCTGAATACATGCAGTTTGTCGTCAATAAAAAGCCCACAGTAAAACAATTTATCAATAATCTGGATGAAAAAATGTCCGATAATGAATTTGGGCATGATATCAAAGGTTTGTTACGCCCAGGTGTTGAATATGATCAGAATGAAGCATATAGATATATTAATTCAGGTTTACTGGAAAAGCTTATTAACCTATAAAACAGGTATTAAAGTAAGATCCTGGAAGCCCCCCGGTCAGGCTTGAAAGACTGGTTCCTGGGAATTTCTCCAACGGTTACAATCCGCTTTGGAACTTCATACCCGGAAAGCTCTTTATGAAGCAATGCCATCCACACATCAACAGGTGGATCCGGTTCACCATACTCAACCACCAGCACCAGCTTTTCTCCCAGTTTCACATCCTTTTCCGGAAGCACAAGGCACGTATTGCCAATCAACCGGGTGATCTGCTTCTCTAAAATTTCGGGCACGATCTTAATACCCCCGGATTTGATCACATTGTCAACCCTGCCAAGCCACCGGAAACAGTTGCCCGAAGAAACGATCTCAGCCAGGTCATTTGTCGTTACCGGTCCGGTTGTAACCCCCTGCACATCAACCACCAGGCAACCTTGATTATCCAGACTGACAGATACGCCGTCCAACAACCGGAAATCATCATCCGGCTGCTCACCATTGATGCGTTTCAGGGCAAAATGGGTATAGGTTTCGGTCATGGCAAAGGATTCATATACGGCCGTAGATCCAATCCCGGTAAGCTCTTCTTTTATGGAGGGGTGAAGCTCACCTCCCCCGATAATCAATTTCTTTACCAGGGAAAGATCGTCGTTGTGCTGCATTGCTTCATGCACCTGCAGGGGTACCATCGCCCCGAAGCTAACGGAACCATTCAGCTCCTTCAGTGGTTGTGCGGAAGGCTCCACCATGACCAGGTCCAATCCACCCACCAGCGCCCTGACCACCATCATCTTGCCTGCAATATAGCGTACGGGTAAACAGAGCAGGGCACGATCGCCCGGCTGCAGGTCAAAAAACTGAATGGTCTTTCTGGCACTGCAGATCATGGAATCTCTTTTCAGCACAAACGATTTTGGATCACCTGTGGTCCCGCTTGTCTTCTGCTTAATCTGAACTGTTGAACGCTCCAGGAACAACCTGATAAATGAGAGGACATCCCGTTTCCAGTCAGGTACGGATCCATCTTCCATGGTGGTTTCGCAATGCGCTGCCAGCGCATCCCGGTCAAATGAAATCCCGTCAATATGAAAGGTTCCCGGCAAATTCATAACGATGGATCGTGGTTCTTCATAACGATGGATCAAGTGTTAACAACTGATTGAAGATCCCACTTGCTCTCTGCCCGGTACCAGAGTCTGTCACCTTCTAACTGCAGAGGTGAGGGGATGTTGTTGGTATAGATCTGTCCCGTTCCAAGACCCTGGGCCGTGGATACACCGAGGTCATAGGTCCACTGGGAAATGGCACTAAGACCCACAGCGGATTCAAGCGCCGAGGTTACCCACCAGTCAGTTCCCAGGCTATTTGCGATACTGATCCATTCACTGGCCACAGAGAATCCACCCAGGAGTCCGGGTTTCAATATGATGTATG
>CAYOFK010000155.1:0-6782 GCA_964403185.1 uncultured Rikenellaceae bacterium
ACTTTTCAGGCGCGTTGATAAAAGCGTTGTGGTTATAAATGTAGTTGAAAATATTTTGGCAGGCACGGGTGACCGCAGGCATACTGCTTCCATGCAGGGCCTGGGGTCCGGAGTGTTGATTGACGAAAGCGGCCTTATTTTAACAGCCGCACATGTGGTGAATAATGCTTATAAAATCTGGGTGGATTTTGTTGACGGGCAACATGTTGAAGCAAAGGTCAGGTAC
This sequence comes from uncultured Rikenellaceae bacterium, assembly GCA_964403185.1. GTDB lineage: Bacteria > Bacteroidota > Bacteroidia > Bacteroidales > VadinHA17 > CAYOFK01. The sequence continues at coordinate 227 of CAYOFK010000155.1, forward strand.
TTGTCCCTGCAGGCAGATGTTGCGCTGCTTTATACCCTGAGTAAACCTGTCAATCCGGTGGTGGCTAAACTTGGAGATTCCGACAAAATGAAGGTCGGCAACCAGGTAATAGTTGTGGGTGCTCCCATGGGCCTGGAACATTCATTTTCGTCCGGTTATATCAGTGGCCGGCACAACCAGAACCGGGTAACAAGTGATATGAGTATGGCCGAGTTCTTTCAAACCGATGCCGCCATAAACCAGGGAAATTCAGGGGGGCCCATGTTTAACATGGATGGTGAAATCATTGGCATCGCCAGCTTCATCCTGTCTCAATCGGGCGGCTTTGAAGGATTGGGATTTGCGGCAACATCCAACATTGCCAGGCAGGTATTGCTTGACGAAAACAACATATACTTCGGATTCCAGCCAATGATGCTTACAGGTGAACTTGCAAAGATCTTTAACATCCCACAGGATGGCGGCATGCTTGTACTGAGTGTGACGAAAAACTCGCCGGCCTTTTTCATGGGTTTGAGAGGAGGCCATCTGAATATCACCATTGGCGACCAGGACCTGATGATCGGAGGGGATATCATCCTGGCCGTTGATGAAATACCATTGGACAGTCAGGAAAACCTTGAAAAAATCGGAGATCATCTGGACCGGATACAGAGCAAGCAGAAATTCACACTTACCATACTGCGTGAGGGTAAAGTACAGGATATTGAGTGGGTGAAAGATTGAGTTACATCCCCGGACTGGCAAAGGACTGAATAAAATAAGAACACCCCGGTGTCATTTGGTTATTTTATCCAATGCATTCTCCAAATCCCTGATCAGGTCCTCTGCATCTTCTATGCCCACAGAATACCTCACCAGGCCATCTGTAATATTGGCCGCTGATTTGCCTTCTTCAGAAACACCCGCATGGGTCATGGAAGCAGGGTGCTGGATGAGCGTTTCAACACCTCCGAGTGACACAGCCAGTGTAGCCAGCCGAACATTATCCATTAAGGTCTTTCCGGCAGTAAATCCACCTTTCAGCCCAAAGCTTATCATGCTTCCGGGACCACGCATCTGCTCCCGGGCCAGATCATACTGGTTGAATGATTTCAGGCCCGGAAATCTGATCCATTCCACCCGTGGATGGTCTTCAAGGAATCCGGCAATTTTTTGGGCATTTGCCTGTGCCCGGTCCATTCGGACCGAAAGGGTCTTAACACCCCTGATAACCATGTAAGCCTGGTGCGGATCCATATTACCTCCCATGAATATCATGGTTTTACGAAGTTTATTATATAATTCTTTGTCCTTTGCAATCAGGGCACCACCCACAATATCTGCATGACCATTGATGAATTTTGTCAGGGAATGTAAAGCAATATCCGCACCCAGATCTAATGGATTCTGAAGGTAAGGACTGCAAAAGGTATTGTCAACACATACCATCAGATCATGCCGGTGGGCAATCTCAGAAGCCTTCCTGATGTCTGCGAGTTCAATGGTAGGGTTTGCAGGTGTTTCGAGGTAGAGCAATTTTGTATTCGGCCGGATTGTTTTCTGTATTTCATCAAGATTTGCGGTATTGATATAGCTGCTCTCCACCCCGAATTTTAAGAAGTGCGATTCCATAACACTTCTGCTGGGACCATAAACGGCTGCCGTACTGATCATGTGATCGCCCTGGCCAAGGAGGGTCATATACACCGTAGTTACAGCTGCCATTCCGGAGGCCAGGGCGATTCCCCGGTACCCGTTTTCCAACTCAGCCAGTTTATTCTCCAGGGCATTGATCGTAGGATTTCCAATGCGTGTATATATATATCCTTCCTCTTTCCCCGCAAATAAGTCCGCACCATGCTGGGCATTCCTGAATGAAAAAGTTGAGGTTTGATAGATGGGGGTAACTGCGCTTCCCAGAGAGTCGTGATAATTCCCGGCATGAATCAGTCTGGAATGGAACCCCAGTTTTTCAGTTTTCATAATTATCAGATTTATTTATTGGTTTTATTAATATTGATAATTCTACTTGATAAAGCTTTCACATCTTCCCAAAGACCGGCATTAAAATTGTTATCTTCATTTTGTTTAATGAGCGCACAATTTATGTTCAATAATTGGAACGGCAAATAATTTTTTCATTTGTTTACTGTTGGTGAATGAAATAATGTGTGATTTCAGTTACTTTCATGATAGTTGTAAAATATGGGGCTGTTTCAAAATCAACGTCCCGTCAGAGACGAAATATTTGCAGCAATACCTGCACCTGATTTTATGTTCATTTCGTTAAAAAGTAGTAATTTTGCAAATCTGACCCGCCCGGATGGCGGAATTGGTAGACGCGCTGGACTTAAAATCCAGTGGCCTTTTTGGCTGTGCGGGTTCAAGTCCCGCTCCGGGTACCAAACAGGACAAGAGGTCATTTTCGACCTCTTGTCTTGTTTTCAGGAGTTAGGAAATTAACGCCAGTAAAGTTATAAATTATTTCACATCAAAGGAAGTACTTACGGTACCGCCTTTCACTGAATCATATTTAACAGTAACTTTCCCTGAACCTTTCACCAAGTATTGAATTGTTCTGGAAGTTTTACTTGGTTGCCCGTTTCTAAGCATTATTCGATTAAGATCATGCTGATCAATTTCCTGAGTAACAGGATTTAAATATTCATTGGTTTTGGGATCATTTATCCAGCTTGCAGAAATTATTTCTACATTACCTTGGAGAGTTAACAGGTCAGGCCTTACAACATTATTTTGGGCTGCTTTAGCTGTAATAGTTGGAGCCACCTTAGGATTAGAAAACTCAACCCAAACCTTATAAACACCATTCCCTATCTTTTCCACTTTATGTTCACCCATTTTCATCATTGGCAATTCATCTGCCTGATACAGTGTAAAGGCCATATTTCTGTGGCAAAGTTCTTCATTCATAAATCTTGGCGGGAGGCGGCCTCTTGTTTTTTTCCAGCTGCCACCTATTTCAACTTTGCCAAAATCAGGATGATCAAATTCTTTCCAGTCAGAAAATTGGTCTCCAAACTCCAGGTAATCATCAAAAAAGTAACTCCCTGTTTGTCTGGAAATTGGGCTGTCAGGATCCCGGGTTTGTATCTGGAGTTCCGGAGAGGTATAATATTGTCTTCTGCTCCACAATTCATTGGAGAATGAAATCATACCTAATCCATCATTTGTCCAGTCTATAAATCCACCATGTACAATATATAGGGAATCCTTTAAAATAAAATATCTGTAAAATGGGAGCATTCGAGCTCCATTGTTACCAAGTTCGTCATAGAATCTTACATCCGATGCGGGATAATCACCCATTAATTCTGAACCAGGGCCGCGCAATATCATTCCACCGGAATTATGATAGGCCTGTACTCCAGCAATATTTGGATGGGCCATCAGAAATTTATTTATCGCATCAGATTCAGGTAACTGAAAAGGGAATTCCATCGCACCCCTCTGAATATAATTTGGTTGCCAGTCAACTGCCCAGTTTCTGTTCGGATCATAACTGCCAGGGCCATCTTCATTAATCCGGCCATCTCCATCATCATCAATACCTTCTCTTCCGAGAAGAATATAATCTCCGGTTTCTCCCACACCAACTGGTTCAAGAATTCTTCTATCTCTTGAACTGATACGCATATTCCCTTTTCCAGGAACATACTTTCTTATTTGTTCAATGACATTATTACCATTAAGATCGTTAGGTCCATCTTCTTCGTAAAGTCCGTCATTATCACTGTCGACCGGAACGTGACCTGTACGAGCTCCACCACCATCAGCTTCCATAAAATACTGACGACCATCAGGGTTAACACAAGGAAAGATATAAAAAACTCTTTCATCAACCAGGCGGGTTATCTTATCTAACTTGCCATAATTCTCCATCAGATACCAAATAGTATAAATACAAATCTCACCTCCCTGAATCTCGTTACCGTGGATATTTGCATCAATATACATTGCCGCTTTACTTAATTCAGGTCCGGTTTCAGGATTGTTAATTGTCATATACATTATTTCATGTCCGTTATAGCTTTTCCCAACGGATTCCATTTTTAGAAATTTAGGAAAGGCTTTTTCAAGGCGTCTCATGTCATCCCATAATTCGTTAACATCATGCCAGCGGTTAAAATCAATTTTAATCTTAAATTGCGGGTCTGAAGCATATTCCTGAGCATAGGATACGGGTACTACAATTGTCGTAATCAATAAAATGACAAATGCAAAAGTTAAGGTCTTATATTTAGTATTCACTTTTTTTTCCTCCATTTTGAATTCATTAGTATCTCAATTATTTCAATGTAATATTAACCTTATCAGTTCCTGCCTTTTGGGAAACAACTTTAAGTTCAATTTTATCACCTGATTTTCCTTTGATTAGCCATTCGTATTTTTGTCTCTTTCCTGAACCGGCCAGAGCCTGAAAGAAATTAGTTTTGGCATTTCCTGAAATAATTGTTTCTGGTTTAACACCAAGCTGAACCATAGTTGGGCGAACAGATCTTGAAGTAACTCCATGACTAAGAGAGGTAGGAAGAAATCCGGCATTTTCTACTTCAGCTTTAATTCTGAATATACCGCCTCCATGATTAACAACCTCAGTTTTAGCAATTTTTACATTTGCATATAAACTGGATAACCATACAGCGAACTTTCCATGAGCCTCACCCAGTTCAACAATTTTAGATGCAGGCGGGTTATTTATCTCATAAGGGGTAAATCCACCTATTTCAACCTCCCCAAATTCCGGATGCATAAAAGTCTGCCAGTCAACAAATCCTTTTATCTTATTTTTATCCAAATAAGAAAGAAATTTTTTATCAATTCCTCCGCTTGGGGAACTGCCAGGAGCAGATATTCCCGGTGAAATTGGGCGACCGGCACCAGCTCCCCTGGTTTGTCTTGCCCGAGTTGCAGCCTGGGCAGCATCTCCTCTTTCATCACCAGCTGGTCTTTCATTCACTCTGGGAGCATCTTCTTCTACATCAATACCCCAGCCGGGAGTAGAAAATGAAAGTACACCAAACTGAAAATAACCATACTGAAAAAATGCACCTTTTGGATCTCTTAAGGGTGGTTGTGTTTTGATGCCAGTTAATTCTTTATACATTTCACCCGCTTTTTTGAAATATTCCAAATCAGCAGTATTAAAGGTTGTTGCTGCCTTTCTTGATGGTCTTTGTCTGCCAGTGGGTGCCGCAGTCTGTTGAGCCTGTCTGCCTCCACCCATTCTAAACATGCCACCAAATCTGTTTCCTCTACCTGTGCTAATCATTCCAACCTTAGCGGCACCAGAATAGCTTTCATTGGCGATACTAACTAGATCGATTCCTTTATCTGAACTTAATTTCCCTTTTGAATTTGGAGAATTTATAAGGTTGTCACTCGCCCCGAAATTCAACATGATGGCAATATTTCTGTGTTTTATTACCCAGGACATTAATGCGACAGACTCATTTTCACTTACCATGTGCCATCCAGCATCATCCTTGAAATAGGGATAATTATGCATAAAGTTTCGGTTAATATCAACTCCTCCAATTGGATCTTCGTTTATAAATCCATCATTATCATTGTCAATACCTTCCCAGTAAATTGAATATGCACCGGCTTCACCTTTTTGGGGATCTGCTTTTTTCATTAGCCTGGGCTCATCCTTATTTATCATATAAAGACCATTTTCATCTTTCACTCTCATCATAGTAATAAGGCCGTCCTTATTCAGATCATCAGGACCATCCTCATCCATTCTGCCATCATTATCACCATCATAACCAAACATGTTCGTTTTTTTCCCAGTCTTAACATTATCAAACATCTTTTCTGCTCCATCAGGATTCATCCGTGGTATGATATAATATACATGCTTATCAATGCTCTCTTTAACTGCCTCATCTGAGCTGTAGTTTTTTAATAGGTGGTTTATAACTGTTAAAGAGATCTCACTTCCGATAAGATGATCACCCTCAAAATTTGCACCTATTAACATGCCTGGTCTCTCATCCACCGGAGCCCCATCTGGATTAGCTATTGTAACCAACCAGAGATCACGTCCCTCAATGGTTTTCCCGATAGATTCAATTTCAGCAATGCTCTTGTTTGCATTTACAAGACTTTTTAACTCTTTTGTCATCTCATCATAATTATGATATGAAGAGAAGTCCTGAGACACAGCAGCTGGAGCATAAATGAGTATTCCTATAATAGTAATTGTTATTATAAACATCAGTTTGCTTTTAACAACAGATCTCATAATGTTATTCACTTTGTCCTCCTTTTTGGGTTTAGTAATTAAAAGTTTATCAGTTTTAAAAAATGAAAATTACTAAAAAAAAATCATAAGAAAATCATTAATATTTATTCAGTATATCGAGGCTTGATTTTTGAATACTGAAGTCTAAATTGGTTTAATCTCAAAAACTCGTTTAACTGGTTTCAACTTATAACCGTTAGGGGTACAACTAAGGGCAAAATGTTTTTTTGATTTCTCAGAAAAATTGTATTTTTGCAGCATACAGGCGAAAATAGCTCAGTTGGTAGAGCACGACCTTGCCAAGGT
>CAYOFK010000156.1:0-6734 GCA_964403185.1 uncultured Rikenellaceae bacterium
AGTCAATGGAGCTTTCATCACCTGGCTTGGGATTGCCGTTGCCATCGAGATGCCTGATCCATGCCCCGCTGGATGTATTGCGGTTGGTGGTTGTTTCTACCAGGGTTATTTTCCCGAGGATATCCCTTTTAATAATCTCTTTGGCCTGCTGGAAAATGGCATTCTGTGGAATTTGATGACCCAGCTGATAGGTTACATTGCTACGTTTAACAGCCCGGTACATCTCGTTTAATTCCTCTTCGTTTTGGGACGGACTCTTTTCACAATAGACATGTTTCCCGGCATTTGCTGCAGCAGTTGCCATGGGAGCATGGTGATGATCGGGAGTGGAAATTATTACTGCATCAATATCTTTATCATCAAGCATCTCCTGGTAATGACGGTACCGCTTTACAGGGAGTACTGTTTTTGAATCACCCCCGGGGCGTACCTCATTCCGTGCCGTAGCCAACCCGTTTTCCGCATGAAGATCAAAAACATCACAGATACCGACCAGTGCCACATTCAGGTACTCCTGCTGAAGCCAGCCGTCGAGCTTCTCTTCCGCTCTGCGGTCTTCAACACCTGCCGGATGCATAAAACCCATTGCTTTTGACAGTTGCCGTCCCCTGTTGCCAAAACCGATGATCCCGACACGGATTAAATCCTTCTTGTCTTTTGATGAACTTTTTATGATGCCCGGAGCCGGAATGTTATCCAATCCTATCTCCCGAATTAATCTGGTTTTTTTGCGCTCATCAAAGGATCTTTTTTTAAATATACCAAAGCCGAGAAGGCCCAGAAAAGGTAATCCGGCAAAAGCTTTTAACAATGTCCTGCGATCGAACGATAGTTTGTTTTCCCTGTCACTCTTTTCCTGTTTGTCCTGATGTTGTTCTTCACTTTTACTCATAATATTTCGATTAAGAAGGTTTTAGTTCGCTGCTAAATTAATTATAATATCCTGATCATTGCTACTGGCAGGGACGGATCTCTAAATATATTTTTCTGCAGATTTAACTACGAAGTGTTACTTTTGGGTTTGTTCCATATTCAATTGAAACCCAATCCCCGTCATTTAGAATTGAAAGGCGGGCAGCCTCAACTACCAGTTCGTTCGAGAAGCTGTTAGCCGGAGTTGCAATGATCCCCTTTTCGTCCACCTTCCTGATAAGCATCCTTTTATGAGTTAAAGATTCCGCAGCGGACATATCTTTCACTTCATTTTCAATTATATGAGCCATCTTTATGGTTGCTTCAACAGATTCATAGCCATAACCGGTGGGTTTATATCCTTCCCCTTCCCAGGGTATAAGCCTGTAAAAATCAGGACTTACATAATTAAAATGCGAACCGGCACATCCGATCCCTTCCAGGTAAGCATGTTCAAAACCTCTGTTCTGATCGTTATGTTTGATCATTCCGGTTTTGCCATCTCCTTCAAAAAACATTTCAAGGTTCTGCTCATAGCTGCGCCTTGCCATGAGCGCCCTTCGGTCAAAACGCTTGTGGTATTCAACCCCAACAAACAGACCCTTTTCAAGAGCGATCTTTTCTATCTCGACGGTCTGTGCATATTCAAGGACCAGGGGCTTGACACATAAGATATGCTGGTTGTATTTAAGAGCTTCCATGATAACCGGGTAATGCAATTGGTCGGGCATGGCCACAACCACTACCTGCCTTGGTTTCATGAACGAAAGGACCTCTTTGTACAGTTCCGGAAACTTTTTATCTTCCGGTTCTTTGCCTATGGTATACCGAGGGCAGGATCAGATCATGGGTGATCATACCGCCTCCAACAATGGTTACATCTAAAGACATTGGCTTCAATTTCTTATCCAATTATCAACTATTTCGTAGCTTTTTGTTCCCCAATACTTCATCACAAGCTTCTTCAAGTACTTGAATGCCTTCTTCCAGGGCCTCCTTTGTAATCACAAGCGGTGGTGCTATTTTAATACATTCTCCGGCAATACCCACAGGTGCAAACATTAAGAGTCCTTTATGAAAACACCTCTCATTAATTTTTTGGGCAGTTTCGGGATCCGGTTCCTTTGTCCCCTTTTTTACTACCTGAATTCCTGCCACCAGTCCTCTTCCCTGAACGCAACCCAAAACATCCGGGTATTTATCTTTGATTTTGTCTAATCGGGGCTTTAATATTTCGCCCAGCTTCCTGGAATGTTCCACCAGCTTCTCATTATGGATAATCTTCAGGTTTTCAATGGCTGCCACCACCGACAGGGGACTCGCAGAATGGGTAGAAGTCATGGATCCGGGAGCATATAAGTTCAGAATATCTCTTCTTCCGATTACAGCCGAGAGAGGCAATGAGGATGAAATACCCTTCCCGCATGCAACCAGGTCCGGTTTTATCCCATAATGTTCATATGCGAACATCTTACCAGATCGGCCAAAACCTGACTGAACCTCATCATAGATTGTTACAATATCGTTTTCATGGCAAAATGCCTGTAATTTTTGGACATATTCAAACGGGAAAAAATCAGGACCCACGCCCTGAAAAGTTTCTGTAATAACTCCGGCAATTTCATCCGGTTGAATTCCCTGTTCTTTCAGGCTTCTGAGAAACAGATCAAAAGAGGTGTCTTCAGTTTTATATCCGTCAGGAAACGGTACCTGGATAAAGGTTTTTCCTTCATCGACAATCCATGATTTTAATCCGGCATTACCACCTGCCAGCTGTGATCCAAGGGTCCTGCCATGAAAGGCATAGGTGAATGAAACGATGTATTTTCTTTTCGGACCATATTTCTCGATTGCATACGTTTTTGCCAGTTTAATACAATTTTCAACAGCCTCACTACCAGTGCTTAAAAGAAAAACCTGGTAGTTTGAAGGGTCGGGGGAAAGGTTCTGAAGCATTTTAATCAGAATGGCGCGTTTCTCATGGACAAAAACGTAGGTTGCCAATAGCTTCTGGTCTATGATCTCCTTCAGCTTTTCTGATATCTCTTTCCGGCCGTGCCCTGCATTTGTAATCAGAACACCGGAGGACCAGTCGATCCATTTATTCCCCCATTTGTCATAGATTTGAAAACCTTCTGCTTTGTCCCAGATAACGGGAGGCTGCCCCATCATGGAAACCGGTTCTGTTTCTGAAAGCGATTTAAAAATTTCCAACGATTCCGGCACAGGAAGCTGGGTTACAATTGTTCTGAATTCTGTTGAAACCTTTGGTACTTCAACGGGTTTTAGATTGTATTTTGCCATTATTTTAGAAAAAATCAGCTATTGCAAAATAGCTGGTTAATAAACTATATAGTATAACCAATGCCAGCCCAATGTTCATCATTTTTCCGGCAGTATACTTCTTCATAAGCGACTTTTGATTGATGAGAATAAGTATTGGAATGGCTACGGCAGGTAAAATCAGTGCCTGGAACGCCTGAGAAAACACCATCAGCAATGGCGGAGTTATATTTATGAATTGCATCCCGAAACCAAACAGGACCCCGATGAGTCCGAGTATGCGGTACATGGGTGAACGGATGTTTCTCTTTTTGCCCGTATAATCGGAAATAAGCCATGGGGCTATCAGGATAATTGGGAAAATGGAGGAGATTCCGGCGCCGACAATTCCCAGGATGAGAATTATCGCGGCGACTTTTCCACCCAGGGGTTCAAAAAGACTGATCATCTCCACGGTATTGTTCAGTTTCATCCCCATTACATGCAATGTGCCTGCTGACACGGCCATGATCACCAGGCTCAGAAACAGCATCACGGATGCAGATACTGCAGCGTCTCTTTTTTCCAGTTTTAGATGCTGCATGGTCCAGCCTTTTTCTGCAACCACCGTACTTCTCATAATAAATACCGCAGCAGAACAGGTTGTACCGGTTATTGCAGCAATGAGTCTGAGTGTCCCGTCAACTTTAGGAATGCTCGGTACAAGTCCATCAGCAATGGAGGAGAAGCTTGGCTTCACCATAAAAAACACGATGATAAATGAGAGGCCCATCAGGATAACAAGGACGATGAGGAATTTCTCAAAAACCTGGTATTTCCCGATCCATAGCAATGCATATAGCGACACTACCAACACAGCAGTGATCGTTAGCGTATTAAATCCTTCCCCGCCAAAAAGGAGTCTTGACGCTTCGCGAATCAGATCGGTGACAATTCCGAAAATACCCATCAGGGCAAGCAACTCACCAATCACCAGGGCTGATAAAATATATATGGCTAATATTTTGCCGTATATGAGGTTGGATTTAATGGTGGCCAGCGCTGTCCTGCCCGATACAAGAGTTGTTTTGCCATAAGCGACCATTAATATATAGGTAAAGATGGAGGACAGAACCAAAACCCAGGTCAGGGTCATCCCATGCTCGGCGCCCACTTTTGCCATGGTTGTGATACTTCCCGTGCCAATGTTATACCCGATCAGGAACAGTCCCGGTCCGATGGCCGTCAGCCCGATAAGAATTCTTTTATGAAGCTTTTTATTCTTCATGTTCCAACAACTACTTTTTAGCCTGAATTATTCAGGTTAGAGATTTCCTTTGGAATAGACTACTTTTCCTGCAACCATCGTTTGCTGAATAACCAATTCATCATTCTCAATGGTGAACAGGATCAGATCGGCACGTTTCCCGACGCTTATCTCCCCAAGATCGGTGAGGCCCATCAACCGGGCCGGATTTATACTGGACATCTGAATGGCATCGGAGAGACTGCACCCGGTGAATCTCATCATATTTCCCACACATGCACTTATTGGGGATGCAGATCCGGCCAGCACATTTTCGGCCGGAAATTTTACAACATCTTTGGTCAATAGCAGGGTCTTTCCGTCATCCACATATTCACCAGGAGGAAGACCTGCCAGATACAACGCGTCAGAAACAAGGATTGTCTGGTCAACGCCCTTTACTTTATAAAAAGTTCTGACTTCATCTTTTGTAAGATGAAATCCATCGGAAATGATACTAATAGAAAGACCCTCATTTGCCAATTGTGGCCAGAGTGGATTGTGATGACGGTTGATCATATTGGCACAGCCGTTTCCCAAGTGGGTGGATAAACAGGCACCTGCATCAACGGCCCGTTCAATAATTTCAGGTGTTCCGTTATGATGGCCCAGTGAAACAACCAGACCTGTTTCATTACATTTTTCAATAAACGAAATGGCTCCTTCCATTTCCGGTGCAACAGTAATGAGTTTGATTCCATTCTGAGCTGCTTGCCGGAGCTCTGAAAACTCATTCCAGTCTGGCAACCTGATATATTTTTCAGGATGTGCACCACGATAACCTTTAACAGGAGAGATATAAGGCCCTTCCAGATGAAATCCGGGAATTGACATCCCCGTCACCTCGTCATCAAGTGCCTCCGCCAACAATGAAAAACTTCTTTCCAGCCGGATATGATCACTGGTTGTTAATGTAGGCAGATAGGTGGTCACTCCCTCCTTCCACAAAGCCCTGGTAGCCTCCCGTATACCCTCTATGGTTAAATTCTGATCAGAAAAATCGGCCCCCATATACCCGTTGATCTGAATATCGATCAAGCCGGGAGCAACATAGATCGCTGGAAGACCCGATTCTGAAGACAGATGATTGATCTTTGCGATTTTTCCGTCAGCAATCTCAATACTTACAGGGTTTCCGTCCAGGTAAAGAAGTCCTTCAACAGCATTGGTGTCCATTGAATCTGTATACTTAGAATCAATGTCCTTTTTTTCGGTACACGCATACAATGCAAAAAAAATGATCAGGATGGGAAAATAGATTCCGGGTTTCATTTTAATAGTGTTTCAAATTGTAAGCTTTTTATTCGAATGAGAGCTCTCCGAAAAATGCAGGCTGGTGATAATCAGGTGTCTCGGTGCCAATTGGGTTCCAGGTGACAAAATGTGGTTTTGATGTTTCATCGCCGCATTTATAAAAATTCGCGTTGGCCTTAAGCCTTTTCAGAACGATATCCTTATCATAGGGCAGACACGCTTTTGGAATGACGATCATCATTTCCCATTGATACCCACCTGTTTTTTCTTCAAACGGTTGATCTCCAAGTGAGGATCTTATCTTGATTAATTTCAATATTTCAGGATCTGTCAGCGCCCTGTTTGCCCTCCCCGGGCCGTACCCAACGTGAGGTATCCCTATACAACTGAATTCAAAATTGTAGTAGGTTTCGTTCCCATTGGTTGAGATAAAAAACTCCACACAACTGTCTTTGTAAACATCGCCATTTACCCTGGTCTCTTTTGCCCTGATGCTTTCCTCGGTTACATAATATTTCAACAGGATCTGATCCTGCCAATAGGCTATTTTGAATTTCACCTCTGGTTTGTACGGATATTCAGGCCAGTTAATGGTTTCAATGAGTTGAAATCCGGTAGATTTTTCAAGCAATTGTTCTGCCAGATCAAGATCTAAAGCATCCTTATGTTGTATCTCCGTTGCGATTAGTTTTTTCATATTCGTTTGTTTTGAGGCAGTTTTCAGGTTGCAACTTTTTAGAGTAAAACCTGAAAAGATACCTGCAAAAGTAATCAAGGCTGAACCTGCTATTGTGTTTCTTAGAAAACTCCTGCGTTGGATTTTCATAATTGCCGAATTTACTCAATTTTTATATGAACGTAAATTATTATTTCAACTCCTCTTCCCATTGTTAATTTCAAAAAGCAGATTGTCCGAAAGGGCGTGCTTCATATTTGCAAAAATAACATCAGTATAAGCAAGAATTGTGCGATACTTTGAATGTGATCAACAATATCTTTA
>CAYOFK010000157.1:0-6494 GCA_964403185.1 uncultured Rikenellaceae bacterium
CAGGAATCAAACCTTTGAAGGCACGCCTTTTGAAGAAGCCGTATTGCGAAAGATGCAATCCTTCATGGAGCATATTTCACAGGTGTATTCTTTGAATCTGACTGCTTTTCCAATACCCACTATACCACTGACCGATTTGATGGGAGACATCAGGGACGAATCGGACAGTGAAATGCCGCAACATCCATCGGGCAACAACCTGAATAATTTCTGCTGTTCACTCACATCCCAGGAACAGTGGCCCGGGCTGTAACGGTTGGTCACCTTCTTACCCCTGGATGTAGCCAGATCACTTATATGCTGGTGAACCTGGCTGGCCACCGATTCAACAATCCCGGATCCTATCAGGTCCACAATGTATCCTTCCAGGTACTCACCCGAATCAATGAGCTCCCTTGCCAGGGATTCTGGTTCAGGACCTGCTGTTACAACAAAAAAGGCATATTCCTCTGCCCCGCGAAGCATGTTTCTGATAATCTTACCCGTTTGAAACCGGGTACCCTCTATTTCAATTTCCTCCCGCGAATCCGGTGCCTTTGTTTCAAATCTTGCATAGCCACCCCGGGGTGTCATAATTTTTTGACATGCCGCAACATATTTTTCAATCAACTCCCGGGTGTGTGTATCCATATTTCCCGGAGGAAGTCCAAGCAAAGGGATAAAATCATCGGGATTGACTATGATCAGCTCTTTATCTATGTCCAGCAGCTCTATTTCCATCGCTGCAAGATAAGCCGGATTGTTAAAAAAATCACAAATTTACAACCATTAATTTACATGTTCGGCAGGCTGCTTACTTTTGCATATGGTAGCGCACGTGTAAGTATTCCGGTGGTTTTACGTCATAATGATGAAGAATGTTAAAAGTTATAGGATCATGATACAATTCAAACAATTGATTTGTCCGGTCTCAACAGAGAGGATTGATGAAAATCAGGTGAGAGTTACTGCTCTGGGCGTCGTTACTATGATGGGAGCTTTTTTCATGACCGGGTATGTGATATTTCCGGCATTGCTGGCTGTTGACTTTTTTATTCGTGCATTTACAACATTGAAATACAGCCCCTGAGCTGGTTGTCGCATCTATTCGTGCAATCAAGTGGCTGTTGTTGCGGGGGTAACCCTGGTGGGATTCGCTTTCCTTGAATGCGGTCTCAATTTTTGCGCAGGATGCTGGGTATATACGTACGTTGTATTCCCACTGGTCAGGAAACAGTAAGATTGAGGGTGCCCTGTTTTTCCAGCTGATTCAATGCGTAGGCATATGCCCCAAGGGAAATGGCCATGCTGGTTCCAATACGGCTGGTGCCTACACCGACCTTGGGTTGCTCATCGTAGTAAACCTGTTTATCTGTACCAGGCAGGTCAATGTACTTGCCGGTGATCTCTGAAAGACCCTTCTGACCGTCGGCATCGTTCAGATTAAAAACCTGTTGGATCAATCTTGGGATCGGATCGTGCTTCCGGAAATTAAACTGGTTACCCAGTTCTTTCATCATTGCAGGCATAAAGAAACGATCGGCTCCGGCAATTCCGCCACCCATGACCACCAGTCCATCCACCAAAGAAATCAGGTTGGCAATCACATCTCCCAGGTGTCGGCCCATGGATTCAAAGGCTTGGATGGCTGCCACGCGGTCTCCCTTCTTTGATCCTGAAGCAATGTTGTAGATATCTTTTGGTGTTAATGTGACTTCATTGCCAGTGCCAGTAGCCGCCTTGTAGTTTCTTATCACTGCCCTGATGCTGACTTCCTCCTCTGCATTCCTGGACGGGGTGATGCTGTTGGAGAGGATCCAGACTTCAGAAGCGATGGAATTGTCACCCCTGATGAGCGTTCCATCTGATACAAATCCGCCACCGAATCCTGTTCCCAGGGTCAGCCCCACAAGATTTTTAAAGCGCTTGGGATTTCCAGCGTTTGCCATCATTTGATTGACCTCCGGCAGAAATCCGCCCAGTGCCTCTCCATAGGCATAAAGGTCTCCATCGTTGTTCATGTAGGCTGGCATTTGATACTGATTTTCCAGGATCTTTCCCAGGGGTATCCCCCCCCGGAAGCCAGGGAGGTTTTTCAGATCACCTACGACGCCGTTGAAATAATCCGTGGGACCGGGAATGGCGAAACTGATGGCAACAGCCGGCCGGGAAAGCCTGGAGAGCATGTGGTCAAATCCCTTTTTTATGGTTTCAAGACAACGCTCCAGGTGATCTGCATGGGAAGGAAGTGTGAGGGGCGTCAGAACTTCACGGCCCCCCTGCATGGCAGAAAAGACAAAATTTGTACCCCCTGCATCGAAGGTCAGTACGACCCGATCGTCATTGTAAATATCTGAAGCCATTGTATTAAGGTGTAGTTTTATAATTCAGATGTTCAGCTAAAGGGAACCTCTAAGATAATAGTCTTTTTTGGTATACATTTGCAGGTATACACCAATACCTGAAGAAAAATGATACAAACCAGGTTTCTGTTTATGACCACAATCAAACTGTTTGTAATATCTTGCCTGTTTATTGTTTCAATTCCGATGAACGTAAATTCGCAGGATATGGATAAAAGGGAAGATAAACTTGCAGTGTTGTGGGTTTCCGGTGATCGGGACGTAGCCGAAAAATCGTGCCTGATGTATACCCATGCAGCTAAAAAGTACGGATGGTTTGATGACGTGGTTTTGATTGTATGGGGACCTTCGTCAAAGTTGCTTGCAGAGGATGAGGAATTGCAAAAGAAAGTTAAAGCAATGCAGGGCGATGGGGTGATCCTGGAGGCCTGTATTGCCTGCGCCGACATGCTTGGTGTAACGGAAGATCTTAAAGCCCTGGGAATTGATGTAAAGGGCATGGGGGTACCTCTGTCCGATTACCTCAAGAAGGGATACCACGTGCTCACCTATTGATTTCCAAATGTTCCTGCCATTCCATCTGATCCTGCCATTCTGTCTGTATTGGGCAGATGGCTTGATATTTGGACAGTTCCGGTTAAATTGCGTTCAATGATCAATGTCCAGCAAATAAAGACGCGTTACCAGCGATTATGTCATCTGGTCTCCTCCCGAAGGATAAAAGATGCACTGGAAGTGCTTAACGGCCTGGTTAGCGAGTCGGGGTTCAGTGATTTCTTTATTCAGCAGGAGCACCTGGAACATACCTATGAACAAATGCTGAATTACACCCTTGAAGGTGTTCAGGATCCGGAGAGAGATAAGGTATATCTGAAACTACTCTCCTCTATCCTTGAGCTGGCTGACAGGGTCAGGGATCTGCTCATGGAAAAACATTCGGGCTGGCACACGTATATCCTGAAACAGGAGGTGGACCGGCAACAGGCACTTACCGGTAAAAGTGTTATCGAAACCATGGATGACCTCTCGTTCAAAAGGGAACTGGATGAAATGATTGATGAACAGCGGGATTCACCTCAGGCTACGGATGAACGCCGCAGGGAACTCTCACTCAAGATATTCAGACACCTATGGCTGAGTAACCGTTACAATGATGCAGAAAACAGCCTCTCTTCGGCCATTCTTTCCTGCCGCGATTTTCTTTGGTATGAAAAGGCGTTGTACATCAGCGGGATCCTGCTGTCGGGATTGAGGTACTGGGATGAAGAAAAGGTTTTTCGGCTCATAGATTTTGCAGGTGACCTGGAGCAGGAGGTCTCAGCACGTGCCGTTGTTGCGCTGGTGATATTGTTGTATAGTTACGATCATAGAGTTGAGTTCTATCCCAACATTGTGAACAGGCTGAAATTATTGAAAGATGATATGAAGCTTGAACAGAGCTTTGAAAAAATTGCGCTTCAACTGATTCGCACAAGGGATACATTGGAGATTGGAAGAAAACTGCAGGAAGACCTCATGCCTGAGATGGCAAAACTTAAACCCAAACTGGAAGATAAACTGAAGATGGACGACATCCGGGATGAGATACTGGAGGAAGGGAGGAACCCGGACTGGGAATCCATGTTCAGTGAATCGGACGACCTGTACAGGAAAGTGGATGAATTTATGAAGCTGCAAATGGAAGGAGCAGATGTCTATATGACCACTTTTGCTCACCTGAAGCAATTCCCGTTCTTCAATGAGCTGACCAACTGGATGATTCCTTTTCATCAGGAGAATCCGGATCTATCAGAATTTTATTCATCCAGGACCGATGCATTTGATCCGGATATATTTGTAGACGGATTGAAAAAAACTCCTTTTCTCTGCAACAGTGATAAATACAGTTTCATTTTCAACATTCGTTACCTGCCCGATGATCAGAAAAAAATGCTCTCAAATGCATTTTTAATGGATCTTGACGGGCTTCAGGAAATGATCTCCGATGAACAGCTCACTTCCGGCGATTTTACAAAACGAACGGTCTTTATACAATATATCCAGGACCTCTACAGGTTTTTCAAAATATCCCCGTTCAAAAATGAATTTGAGGATGTTTTCGGAGGTAAACTGGATCTCTACAGGTCCTATTTTTTCGGCGAGATCATCGAGGATCAATCCATCACCCGAAACATTGCAGAGTACCTGTTTGAAAAGGATCATTATGAGGAGGCCCTGGATATTTTCAGAATGATGCTGGAACGGCAACCGGAAGACAGGGAACTGCTTGAAAAGGCGGGTTTCTGTTACCAGAAAGATGGGAATTATAAGGAGGCGATCGGTTCCTATTCCAGGATTGGACTCTCGGGCGATCAGAATATGTGGACCCTCAAAAACCTGGGGATCTGTTACCGGAAAATAAATGATTATCAAACAGCGCTGAAAGTCTATGAAAAAGCTTCCGGATTACAGCCCGGTGACCAGACCATCGAATCGCTCATTGGTTTTTGTCAGATGAAACTGGGCAATTATCAGACGGCACTTCAGCACTATTTCAAGATTGAGTACCGGAATCCCGGGAACCAGCATATTTTGCGTCCCATTGCCTGGTGTTATTTTGCTTTAGGCGAACTGGGAAAATCGGATATGTACTTTCAGAAAGTGTTCGAACTGAAACCCGGGTACTACGATTATATTAATTATGGGCATGTTCAATGGGCACGTGGGAATAAAAAGGATGCCATTGAGCTTTATATACAATCCCTCAGGGATCTTAACTTCGAAATGGAGGATTTCCTGAAAACCATGGAGGAGGACCGCTCAATGTTGATTGAGAACGGGATAAACAGGAAGGATATCCCCCTGATGTTGGACTACCTTCACTATCGTTTAATGAAATAAAAAAAAGCGGTCCGATATTGAAGAAAAAAAGCCATGGAATTCAACCCGTCTCTATGAGAATGGAATGTAGTATCGAACCGCTATATTATCAAGTATATGAAGAACGTCAATTGTTATAATACAAATATACAGTATTAATCCAACTAATAATAGTCAGAAGTAACCAAAATCAGGCCTTTTGTCAAAAATATTGGCCAAAATGTTGTTTGCAAGCCGGCTTGCTCCGATCCTGAACCGCTCAGAATTTAACCAGTCTTCACCAAGAATTTCTTTGACAATGGCATAATATAAAAGTGCTGTTTCATTATCAGATATTCCTCCTGCCGGTTTGATCCCTATTTTTTTCCCGGTTCGGTTGTAATAATCACTGATGGCATGACACATAACGATCATCGCCTGAGGGGTTGCACCTGGAGACACTTTTCCTGTGGATGTCTTAATAAAATCGGCACCTGCACCGATGGCCAGCAGGGCGGCTTTCCGTATGAGGGAATAATCCCTGAGGCTCCCGGTTTCAAGGATCACTTTGAGAAGGACCGGACCAACGCGCTCTTTAATGACCTGAATCTCATACTCCACATATTCCAGATCGTCCATCAGGAACTTGCCCACAGGCAACACTATATCGATCTCTTCGGCTCCCACTCCGATGGCTTGTTCAATTTCCATCACTTTGATGTTCGTAAAGGTCTGGGATGAAGGAAAGCCGCCTCCCACCGATGCAATGCTTACCAGGGGATTATCAAGTTTTTCCTTGACCACTGCAACCAACTCGGGGTATATACAGACAGCAGCGACACAGGGCATGGTTGGATAGGCTTCACCCAGCATATTCACCTTTTCACACAGACGGGATACATTTTCAATATTATCCTGTTCACTAAGTGTGGTAAGATCGATCAGGCTGAAGATCTTTTTCAATAACTCTTTATCGCCTGCCGCGGGCAGAGCGTCACTGATCTGTCTCAGCTGCTGCTCAACCTCATCCGCATCTACGGTCAGGTTAAAATCGGATAGGATTTTCATGGTCGGGAAGTTGGCACCCTCAATTTATCAAATTGTTGATGAAGGTCAAAATCCCTGGAGGTTTTTTTCCCGGTATGTTCATTATTCCCTGTTTTTTGTGTCAATCAAAATGGTAACCGGACCGTCATTGGTAAGGTTAATCTGCATATATGCCCCGAATTGACCTGTAGCTACAGGATGTCCCAGCTCTTTTTCAATCTGCATGATGAATTTTTCATAGATGGGAATGGCTATGTTGGGTGGTGC
>CAYOFK010000158.1:0-6443 GCA_964403185.1 uncultured Rikenellaceae bacterium
TACAGGGCCAACTGCATGGCGGTTATAAAAAGCCTGATAACTTGTTTCTTTAACGAAAAATACCTTTTGAGACAGCTCCCTACTATCTTTCGCCACCTGACGATAAATGTCAGGTTCCAGGACTTACAGGGCTTCAACTAAACCTCCTCAATCCCTAAACTCCTCAACCCCTCAACTCCTGCCTGCCGGCCTTGCTCTGCCGAAGCGGCTACGCGAAGGCGCAGCAGGCAAGGCTTCAACCCTTCCAGGACCTCCCTGTGGTCGGACGCTGGAAGGTTTTCGCCCCCCTCCCTACTTCTTATCCTCGCTTCAACTGATATTCCCCCAGTAGGTATGGTCTTTTGCCAGGGCCCGGAGCTGGCGTACCAGGATGGTGTTTTTATCTGATTGTAACTCCGGATCCGGATCCAGTATCTTTTCGGCCTCATTACGGGCGAATTGAAGGATCTGACTGTCTTTGCCCAGGTGCGCAATTTTCAGGTTGAAAGCCAAACCGCTTTGTTGGGTTCCTTCCAGGTCACCCGGACCCCGGAGTTTCAGATCAACCTCGGCGATTTCAAATCCATCTGTGGTCCTTACCATGGTTTCCATCCGTTTTCTGGCCTCCGCCGACAATGCGTGACCACTCATCAGAATACAAAAAGATTGTTCTCTGCCCCGGCCAACCCGTCCCCGTAGCTGGTGCAACTGGGAAAGTCCGAACCGTTCTGCACTTTCAATGACCATAACGGAGGCATTGGGAATATCCACACCCACTTCAATGACGGTTGTGGCAACCAGGATATGGGCTCTGCCTGCAATAAAATGATTCATTGAGATGTCTTTTTCCTCTGGCTTCATTTTCCCATGAACCACACTGACCGCATATTTGGGGGGTGGGAATGCCCTGGATATGCTTTCATACCCATCCTCCAGGTCCTTATAGTCCATTTTTTCTGATTCTTTTATAAGGGGATAAACTACAAAGATCTGCTGTCCCTCTGCAATGCATTTCCTCATAAAACCGAATACACGGTTTCTCTGACTATCGGTGAAATGAAGAGTTTTAATGGGGATCCTTCCCGGTGGCATCTCATCAATTACAGAAACATCCAGATCGCCATAAACTGTCATGGCCAGGGTCCTGGGTATGGGTGTGGCTGTCATGACCAGAACGTGCGGAGGCACAATATTCTTATTCCACAACCGGGCCCTTTGTGCCACACCAAACCGGTGCTGCTCGTCAATGATCACCACCCCCAGGTTCCTGAATACCACTGTTTCTTCAATCAGGGCGTGGGTTCCGATTAAAATTTGCAATGAGCCGTTGGTAAGTTCCCCGTGAATGGCATCGCGTTCAGATTTCTTAGTGGAACCTGTAAGCAGCCGTATGTTGACATCCAGGTTTACGAGGAATTTTGAAATGGTCTGAAAATGCTGATTGGCCAGGATCTCGGTTGGAGCCATAATGCCGGCCTGAAAATCATTATCCAGCGCTATAAGAATGGTCAGCAGGGCCACCAGTGTTTTTCCGCTCCCAACATCACCCTGCAACAGCCGGTTCATCTGTTTTCCCGAACCCAGATCACTACGAATTTCTTTCACCACTCTTTTCTGCGCGCCGGTAAGATCAAATTGCAGGTGTTCCTTATAGAATTTGTTTACATAGTCGCCAATATTTTTAAAAACATAACCCTGTATCTTTTTATTTCTCAGGACTTTTTGTTTCAGAAGGTTTAACTGAATGTAAAACAGCTCTTCAAATTTCAATCTGTAAGTGGCTTTTGACAGGAGGGCTGTATTTTCCGGGAAGTGGATGTTTTTCAGTGCTTCATTTCTCGACATCAGGCCAAGTTTTTGAACCAGGTATGCCGGCAGGGTTTCAGGGATGCTGCCTTTCAGATTGTTGAACAGGTTGATCTGGAGTTTCTCAATCGCACGTGACTGGATGAAGTTTTTCTTGAGTTTTTCAGTGGTGCTGTATAAGGCCTGCAGCTTTGCAGCCGGCCGGGTTGAATGCATGCCGGCATCTTCAATTTCAGGATGAATGATATTGATGCCCCCGCGGTACAACCCGGGCTTCCCGTAAACAACATACTTGAGTTCCGGTTTGATGCCGTCCCTGATCCATTTGATGCCATGGAACCATACGAGGGTGAGTTTTCCGGTTCCATCTGAAAAATCTGCTGCCAGCCTTTTCCGCGGTCCGCCCCCCTCAATGCGAAAATTTGAAATGGTTCCGTTCAATTGTACATGGGCCTGACCGGCTTTTATTTCAGAGATCTTATAATACCTGCTTTTGTCAATGTATTTATAAGGATAGAAGGTAATGAGATCTCCTATGGTCCTGACCTGAAGTTCATCGTTCAGCAAGCCGGCCCGTTTGGGCCCCACACCCTTAAGGTATTTGATTTCCTGGTTAAGATAATTCATGAATGCAACGGGGAATAAATCCCGGATAGCAAATTTAGGGTATCTTTCCAAAGTATGCGGCAGGATAAAACCTTTTTTTTGATACGGGGAATAATTATGCCTGTCCGGGGTCTAACAATTAATGGGATTAATTTAAGGGGTGATGTTTAATTTCAGGAGGGTTGCATTGTATTTTAATTTCTTGCTGACTTCTAAAAGCCGGAAGGGTTATGGGATTCATTCACCCTTTATTTATAATCTGGCAAGGGATGTTTTGAACAACCGGCAGTTTTTTCCGGAGCTGGCCAGGATCTCGAATCTCAGAAAAACTCTTGCAGGATCTGACGACACGTTAAGCTATACAGATCCTGGAACCGGATCGCGGGTGTTCAGCCCGGAAACCAGACGGGTCTCAGATATTTTGAAGCTTGCCTCCGTAAGAGAAAAATATGGCCGCCTTTTGTTTCTAATGGTCCGGAAATTTAAACCCCGGAATATTATTGAACTTGGAACCTCTCTTGGAATTGGCACCTCATATCTGTCGATTGCAAATGGTCCCCGGAAAGTTTATACAATAGAAGCTTCTGAACCTTTGATCAAGGCAGCCAGGAAGAATTTTAATTTTCTGGAACTTGAAAATATTGAAATCTTGCATGGAGATTTTAAAAGTGGCCTGACAGCACTGAGCAATAAACCCGATTCTTTCGACCTTGTATTTTTTGACGGGGATCACAGCCGGGAATCCACCCTGAATTATTTCAAATTGTGCCTGGCTAAGGCCGGTCCGGATTCAATTTTTATTTTCGATGACATTCACTGGTCAAAGGAAATGGAAGAAGCCTGGTCGAAGATAATAAAACATGAGAGGGTGACCTGCACGGTGGATCTTTTTCAAATGGGCATTGTATTTTTTAAAAATGAGCTGGTGAAGCAACATTTCAGGATCCGGTATTAAAATCCGATGTGTGCTTTCCGGCCCTTTCTGAAGGCGAAGGAATGTAACATATTTTAACAATGTTTCTTTCCTTTTTATGAAAGAATGGCGTATTTTCGTAAACTTATTAAATGACAGCACTGTAATGGGAAAAGTTATTGAACTTTCAAATATTGTAAAGAACTACTATGTTGGAACGGTTGTGGTGCGGGCCTTACGATCCGTTTCACTCACCATCGGTGAAAATGAATACGTGGCGATCATGGGTCCTTCGGGCTCAGGAAAGTCCACTTTGATGAACCTGATTGGGTGTTTGGATACACCAACATCGGGGAGCTATATATTAAATGACAATGATGTCAGTAAAATGGAAGATAACCAGTTGGCTGAAATCCGGAACAAAGAGATTGGATTTGTATTTCAGACATTTAATTTGCTTCCCAGATATAATGCTTTGGAAAATGTGATGTTGCCATTAATTTATGCAGGTGTTTCAAAACTGGAACGTACCGAACAGGCTGTGCGTGTGCTTGAAAATGTGGGTCTGGCCGACCGGATGGACCATAAACCAAATGAACTTTCCGGCGGACAACGGCAAAGGGTGGCAGTGGCCAGGGCCCTGGTTAATGAACCATCCATCATTCTTGCGGACGAGCCCACAGGGAACCTCGATTCAAAAACTTCAAAAGATATAATGAATCTTGTAAGTGAGATCCACGAAATTGGGAATACGGTCATCGTAGTAACCCACGAAGAAGATATCGCACAGCGTGCAAAAAGGATCATTCGGCTTATTGATGGTGAAGTTTCCTCGGATGTACTGAAAGAGGCAGGAGTGAGAGGTTGACAGGATTTACAGGTGTTGTCCTGGTCCTGCCATTATAAACAGATGAAAATTTATACTAAAACCGGTGACAGGGGAACCACCTCACTGAAAGGAGGTACGCGATTACGCAAATCCCATCAAAGGATTGAAGCCTATGGTACGGTGGATGAATTGATCGCATACATCGGTTTGATCAAAGATCTGCTTTCTGACAGTTACCACAGCGAATTAACAGCAATCCAGGACCGGCTGATGACCGTCGCCTCCAATCTGGCGGCAGAACCGGATATGAATTTTGATAAAGAACTTCCCGAACTGACAGATCGTGATTCTGCAGAACTGGAAACCCTCATTGATGGAATGGAAAAGAACCTCGAGCCGTTAACAGCCTTTATATTACCCGGAGGCCATCAGTTCATTTCCCATTGCCATATCGCCAGGAATGTTTGCCGGAGAGCAGAACGGGCTGTACTCAGAGTGGAAGGCAACATACGGAATTTTGACCCCATGATGGTCTATCTCAACAGGTTATCAGATTATTTATTTGTTCTGGCCAGGACCCTCACAAAAGATCTTAATATTGATGAAGAGATCTGGAATCCCAGGTTCTGATTTTCTTAAAGTTTTAAATTTTATTAAGTAGCTCAAGATAAGGATGTTGTGCCTGTCGCATTGACTTTTTGTCTCTCTGTACCTGGCAGTTTTGCAATGCAAACTTGTTTTGAAAGATATTTTTATATATTTGCAGAATTTTAGGACGTGTTGAATTAAGGAAATTTCAAAAATTTTTTAGCGCATGTACTGGACTTTAGAGCTGGCATCAAAATTAGAGGACGCCCCCTGGCCGGCAACCAAAGAAGAATTGATTGATTATGGTATTCGGTCAGGCGCTCCTTTGGAAGTGATTGAAAATTTGCAGGGCATTGAAGATGAAGGGGATATATATGAGAGTATTGAGGATATATGGCCTGATTACCCGAGTAAAGACGATTTCTTTTTTAATGAAGACGAATATTAACTGAAATGTAAATAAAAATTCTCGAATAGTCAGTTTTATTTTGCATTCAGTGAAAATTTATACACATGAAATATTAAAACATTCTCAACTACGTCTTTTGACTCCGGATGACAAGGACAAATGTAAAATCCTTCCTCAGAAACAAACCAAAGGAAAATCGGATATGTTTTATCAGGAAGTTTAATATCTTTTATAATTTTAAAATTGTCATCAAGTATTGTCAAGTACAATTCCTTATCCTCAAATCGATTAAAGTAATTATCAGAAACCTGATATGGAAGATCCGCCCAGTAAGGTCTGTAATACAATTTTCGAGCAGGATCTCTTAAAACAGGAAAAAAATGCGGACTTTCAATTGCATGGATACTCCATCTATCAGGATCTTGTGAATTATTATTAAATTTTAATGCTTGATTTTTACTTACCTTACTTTGTCCTCCATAAATATTTCCCCTTTTAGTTTTTAAATCATATGTATAAATATTGCAGAAAATTAACGAGTTTCTATCCTCAAGAAATTGAAGATTACAATACATATTACAAGCAAGTTCTCCGAATCTGGGATAATCATAAGATCGAAGTTCAAATAAACTTATTTTATTATTAACAGTAGCTGAACTATCAACTAATAAAGGATATTACAATCAATGCACCAGGTCGGATCTTTTTTATTAACTATTGAACTCCTGGATAAGGTTCACGTTTATCACATTCCAATCCATTACCAATTCCACATCCGCAATAACACATAATAGGGGATGGACACCATATTGTTTTACATGGACTCGGCGGGAAAGGGTAAGGATTTTGATTTTCACACTCAGCTTTGCCAATATTAGTAGTTAGTCCCATCATAAAAATTAGAAAAAAAAGGAAAAATCCTTTTCTGAAAAGCCTTTTGGTTTTCTTCATAATTTGATTTAGATTAATAGATTAAACTTGACTTATAAAACATATTGAAAATACCATAAAACAAATTTTTCAATATATCTCCTTTCTCTACTTTTACAGCAACTTACAAATACTTATTATAATTTCAAATCTTTCTTTGCATTAAACTACATGACAAATTTTTTGATTAAGGGATAGAATGGGAAAAAACATTTCCGGAAGAATTCTTTGGATTTTTAAATTATCATGCTCTGGAATTACGAGGAAAAATATTTGCCCTGAATCATTCTAGCCCTATGGGCTGTAGTCGTTGTATTGGATCTGAAAACAGGGGCTGTCTCAAAAGCAACCTAATGGCATCATTCCGTACTTGATACGGAATC
>CAYOFK010000159.1:0-6411 GCA_964403185.1 uncultured Rikenellaceae bacterium
GATCCTGAGCGTTTCAAGACCTGCAGCCATCGCAAGGGGGTTCCCTGAAAGCGTTCCTGCCTGGTAAACAGCTCCGTCCGGGGCCAGGTATTCCATGATCTCCTTTCTGCCGCCATAGGCTCCAACCGGCAATCCTCCGCCAATGATTTTACCCAGGGTTGTCAAATCGGGAGTCATTCCATATAGTTCCTGTGCGCCGCCACGCGCCACCCTGAAGCCGGATATAACCTCGTCAAAAATCAACAATGCGCCATACTGCGAGGTGATTTTCCTGACACCTTTAAGAAAATCAATATCCGGGATAATTACACCCATATTGCCGGCTATCGGTTCAATGATAAGTGCTGCGATATCATCACCCTGCGCTTCGAAAAGTTTCTTTACAGATTCTAAATCGTTGAATTTAGCAAGTAAAGTATCCCTGGCGGTTCCCCGGGTAACTCCCGGACTGTCAGGCAGACCAAGTGTTATTGTACCCGAACCGGCCTTAATCAGGAAGCTATCGGCATGACCGTGGTAACATCCTTCAAACTTTACTATCTTTTCCCGGCCGGTATATCCCCGGGCAAGACGCAATGCACTCATGGTTGCCTCTGTGCCCGAATTTACCATACGTACGATATCCACGGAAGGGACCATTTCTTTGATTTGTTCCGCCATCCGGGTTTCCACCACTGTGGGAGCTCCATAGCTAGTTCCTTTGCATGTTGCTTCAACGATCGCTTTTACAACCCGGTCGTGTGTATGACCTAGGATCATCGGTCCCCAGGAAGAAACATAATCAATATACGTATTGCCATCGATATCAGTTATCCTGGAGCCCTTTGCCTTTGCAATAAAAACCGGATCACCATCTACACTTTTGAAGGCTCTGACCGGTGAATTAACACCTCCCGGAATGCTGTTTTTTGCCTCTTTGTATGCTGTTATACTCTTCTCAAAATTCATTTTGCCTGCTGTTAAAATGTTTTTTCTCCCTTTAATGCAATGGCCAGTTC
This sequence comes from uncultured Rikenellaceae bacterium, assembly GCA_964403185.1. GTDB lineage: Bacteria > Bacteroidota > Bacteroidia > Bacteroidales > VadinHA17 > CAYOFK01. Next base: position 999 of record CAYOFK010000159.1, read on the forward strand.
TTTGGCATGATAAGTTAAAATGATATCTGCACCGGCCCGTTTTATGGATGTAAGAATCTCTTTTGTAATTCTCTGTTCGTCGATCCATCCTTTTTCAGCAGCAGCTTTCACCATTGAAAATTCACCACTTACGTTATAGGCCGCAACCGGGATATTAAAGGTGTCTTTTGTTCTTCTGATCACATCCAGGTAGCTCAATGCAGGTTTGACCATTACGATGTCTGCTCCTTCTTCAATATCGAGCTCAATTTCACGCATCGCTTCATCGCAGTTTGCAGGATTCATCTGATAGGTACTCCTGTCTCCAAACTGTGGGGCGCTCTCTGCTGCTTCGCGGAAGGGGCCGTAAAATGCGGAGGCATATTTTGCGGAATAGGCCATAATCGGGAGGTTCTGATAGCCATTCTCATCAAGGGCTTTTCTCATATGACCGACCCGGCCGTCCATCATATCGCTCGGGGCTACCATATCAACACCGGCTTTTGCAAAAGCAACCGCCTGTTTTGAGAGCGTTTCAAGGGTCGGGTCATTGGCAACATCGTTATCGATGATCGTACCGCAATGTCCATGCGTGGTGTATTCACAATTGCAGATATCGGCAATCACATACATTCCTTTTACGCTCTCTTTAATTGCCCTGATCGCCCTTGGAATAATGGCATGGTCGTGTGCGGCAACAAGTCCGTGTTCATCTTTCTCTTCAGGAATACCAAATAACAGGATCGATTTTATTCCAAGGTCAATCAATGTTTCACACTCTTCCACCAGCATATCAACCGATAACTGGAAGTTTCCCGGCATTGATCCAATAGGATTCTTCACATTTGTACCGGGCCGTGCAAACAGTGGCATCACCAGGTTATCCAGTGAAACTGTTGTTTCGTTCACCATGTTTCTTAAAACCGGGTTGGATCGTAATCTTCTTAACCTTGTTACTGGGTAATACATTTCTTTTTTATTAATGGTTAATATCAAAATAGGTTATAATTTCTCTCGCAAACGATTCATACCCCGGGTGTTCAGAAAGCAGGTCGACACGATATCCCAGGGAGTTAATAAAGGCACCTGTCGTCTTTCCAATACTGGCGACAGGCATTTTATATTCTTTCGGCGGAATTCCTGTAATGCCAATGAAATTTCTGAACGCCGAAGGACTTGTAAATACCGACAGGTCTGCCTCCTGGTTTTTTACAATGCGCATGATTTCAGGGTCAAACCTTCCCGGCATGATAGTATTATAAACATCAATTCTTTCCGCAGTGGCCATACCATCCAGCCCATCCAGAAGTTTACCGGAGGCCAGGCTGCCCAGGGAGAGCAGAATTTTATCTCCGGCCTTTACAACTTTATCTTTTAAAAATTCAGCAAACTGATCCGATGTGGACCCTGTACTGGTATAATGAACGGGCTGGTTGAATTTTCTTACCTCATTTGCGGACGATTCACCGATCACCGCAATTTTTAAATTTCCGGGGAGCTGGTAATTTCCTTTGATGATGTTTAGCAACCGGAAAAAACCGATGACACCATTTCTGCTTGTGAATATCAGCAAGCTGAATTGATCCAATGCATTAAAAATTTGCCTGTGGTTCTTATCAGGCAGGGAATATACAATCCTGATTGTCGGAAAATTATAAATCGTGGCCCCGGCCCTTTCAAGAGGATCTATGAACCTGGCTGCCTGTTGTTCAGGTTGGGTGGTTATAATTATTTTACCTGCAATAATTTTCATCCTTCAGCCATCCGGATTAGCTTTCATTGTGCTTTCTGCAGCTTTCAACGATTTCTGCCGCCCCTTGTTCCAGGAATGATTCTGCAAGATAAGCAGCTATTTTTCCGGCCTGTTCAAGGGCTCCGGAAGAGGTATCCCTGATTATCTCAGTTCCATTAAGGTTGGAGATAAACCCGGTGATGGTAAACTGCTGGCCATTCACACTGGAAAAACATCCTACCGGGATCTGACAACCCCCTTCAAGTTTGTTCAGGAAGACCCGCTCGGCCATTACAGCGGTTTTTGTTTCCTGGTGGGTTATTTGATCCATCAATCCGGCTATGACTGGATCATTATCACGAATTTCTATCCCAATGGCACCCTGGCTAACTGCGGGGATCATCACATCCGGATCCAGAATTTCACTGATTTGATCATGGAGGTCCAGCCGCTGGAGTCCTGTTGCTGCCATTACCATGGCATCGCAATAACCATCCCGCATCTTCTGCATCCGCGTATTCACATTTCCCCGGATATCCACAATTTTAAATTCAGGGTTATATTTCAGAAGTTGTGACTTTCTCCTTAAACTGGATGTGGCAATGATATCTTTGCTTGTTAACTCATGCAACTTTTTGCCGTTTCGACTGACAAGGGCATCCCTGGATTCCCCTCTTTTCATAACCCCTCCCAGGCAGAGGTTCTCAGGGAGTGTGGTAGGCAGATCTTTGAGGCTGTGAACAGCCAGATCCAGGGTTCCATTTAGCAAGGCGCTTTCAATTTCCTCAGTAAACAACCCTTTATCGCCGATTTTTGACAGGGCCACACCAAGAATTTTATCCCCTTTCGTTGTGACGACCTCTATCTCAAACAAGAGGTCGGGAAAGACATGTTCCAGTGCCCCTTTTACCATATTTGCCTGGTAAAGTGCAAGCTGACTTCCCCGGGTGCCTATTGTTATTTTCTTATTCGGCATTTCTCTCACAGTTCAAATAATTCATTGACCAGATCCACAAATTCTTTCTTCCTGCCATTTTCAGTGACAGATTTGAGATTCCTGATGAATAGCCGGGCATACTTATCTGAAATATGTTTACCATAGTCTAAAACAATTTCGGAATCCTCCACAGAATTGATTTTAAGAAACCCCTCAAGCTCATTCCTGTTGATTTCGTGAAAATTGTTTTTTATTTTTTGAATAATGGGAGCCAGGTTCATACTGTTTAACCAATCCGTAAATTCCTGTTTCACACTATGGATGATATCCATGGCATCAGAAATGGCTTCTTTCCTTTTCTCTGAAGATTCATTCACGATGGTTTTTAGGTCATCGACGGTAAACAACGTAATGTCCTCAATCATTCCCACATCACCGCTGATATTCCTGGGAACAGAAAGGTCGATATACATTTGCCCCTTATTCCGGCGGGCATCCGATTTTTGAACCATCTCCAGGGTGATAAGGTGGAACTTGGAAGAAGTGGCGACAATAACAATATCACAATCGGGCAGATAGTTTTCTAAATTTTCGATTTCAAATGCAATACCCTTGTATTTTTCAGCAGCCGCTTTTGCCTTGCTGTAGGTCCGGTTGGTAATAAAGACAGACTTACATCCGCGTTCTGAAAAATTCTGTAAGGCCAGTTCACCGGTTTGTCCGGTCCCAATCAGTAATATTTTCAGGTCAGCAATATTTTGTAATTCCTTTTCACAAAGCGCCACTGCAGCGGAGATCACAGACGCAAATCCCTTATTTATAGCCGTTTCAGTACGTATTCTTTTTCCGGCATGGAAAGCTTTATTAAACATTCTGATCAGGACCGAACCGGCGGAATCGTTCTGCAGGCTTAATTTAAAAGCTTCCTTGACCTGCTTGACTACCTGGTCTTCACCTATTACAAGCGAGTCGATCCCTGCGACAACTTTAAAAAGGTGTTCAATGGCTTCATCGCTGTGTTTAGTATAGAAAAATTTCCTGTATTCGTCGTTGCAGCCTTTAAAATATTCAAGGTTTCTGAATATAGATTCGAACCCTTTTTCTTTACAACATTTTTTAATCCTGAAAAATATTTCTGTGCGGTTGCAAGTTGATAAAACCACGACGCCATGTAAATCCCCGTCAATTCTAATAAGCCGGGTAAATTGTTGGATCTCTTCCACGGAAAATGAGAATTTTTCCCTGATTCCAATGGCTGCTGTTTTATAACTAATTCCTATTACACCAATCATAGTTCGACTTTCAGGACACTAAACTACAAGTCAATTCTGAAGCAATTTTGATTTTTTCGTTCTGCAATTTATAGGGCGTATAGAATAATGCTTTTTCCCTTATGAAGGAATTTTTTAAATCTATCTGATAACCATCATAATATAGCCGAGAGATCAAGTGAGATTTGTGCCTATTTAGATAAATTCAATATAGACAGGTGGGCATAAAACCTGCTATTCCATCCGTAAGCAGACCAGTGAGGATGCGGTGATGAAAGGAAAATAAGTCAAAACGTGAAGCCATGCTGTCACGGAACCAATAGGTTGCATCCCCTGATATCGGAATGATCATACCGCCCCTGGACCTCAAACCGGCCGTCCTCATACCGCTTTCCCAGGTCACCGGTGGCAATAAAAGAACAACTGTAGAGGTTTGCCAGGTCGATGATATTCATACCCCCTGCTTGTCCCGGGGGAAGTAGGGTAAGGGGATCGTTTGGGTCACGGATAAGTACCTTCATCCACAAAGGGGTGCGGAACAGTCCATTGCCACTGGAATAGCCCTGCGACAACAGCTCGGTCATTCCGTATTCCGAGTGAATGGAACCAGTACCCATGGCGCCGGTGAGCCTGTGATGCAGTTCACTGCGGATCAATTCCTTCCTTCGTCCTTTCATGCCCCCGGTCTCCATGACCACGATATGGTCGCCCAGGATCACGGGATGTTGACCGGCCAAATCGAGCAGGGCGAAACTTACACCCACCAGCAGGGTGGGATGCCGGTCACTGTTGCGCTTCTGGAGGATCGCGGAAAGGTCTTTCAGGTTGTCCAGATAAAAACCACTTTCGGGGTGAGCGGAAAGCCTGATCAGGTGGTCCATCATATACACCAGTGATGATCCTGAGCGTTCCAGGTAGGATGGCAGCAGGGCCAGGATGCAGAAATTGTCTGGGGCGCCGTAAAATTCCCGGAATCCTTTTATAAAGCTTTCCCTGTAAAGGGCAGCACTGGCCACATGATGCCGGGCCGGTGTGCCCTGGGTGGTACCACTGCTCTCGAAAACAACTTCCGGTTCCAGTCCCATGCAAAGAACCTCGTGGGTTTTGAAGAACTCCACCGGGAGAAAGGGGATCTCCTCCACGGCATTAACCCGGGCGGGGTCCACACCGAGGCCGTATATATAGTCCTTGTAAACCGGGTTGTTTTCTGCCTGGTAATAGAAAACCTTCAGGGCAGTCTCCCTGAAGGTTCTGTTATCGCTGATCTGAAAAATGCCCCGGTGCAGTTCAGTTTCCATTGGGCCGGTTCTGGTGCTATCCTTTGATGGCTTTAATGCCTGGCAGTACTTTGCCTTCAATGTATTCAAGCATGGCTCCGCCACCTGTAGAAACGTAGCTCACCTTGTCGGCCAATCCGAATTTATTTACAGCTGCCACAGAGTCTCCACCACCCACAAGGCTGAAGGCACCATTGGCGGTCGATGCGGCGATGGC
>CAYOFK010000160.1:0-6405 GCA_964403185.1 uncultured Rikenellaceae bacterium
AAGGGGCCGGCTGGAAGGTGGAGGACCTTGGAGTTGATGCCGGCTATGATAAATTTAAGGCTGCTGTGGATGAGAATCCCAATAGCATTGTAGGCATTTCGGCACTCTTAACTACAACCATGGTGAATATGAAAGATATAGTGGAACAGTTCAAAACTAAAAATTCCAGCCAGTTGATCATGGTTGGAGGGGCGCCGCTAACACTTGATTACTGTAATGAAATTGGCGCCGATTTTTATTCGCCAGATCCGCAGGGAGCAATAGAGTATTTAAATACTCTGGCTTCCTGAAAAACCGTACCGGAAAGTTTTCTTCGCCACTCAACAATAATGAACGATCAGGTACGTGTACGCCTTGAGCCCATCGGAAAAGATTTTCTGGTGCGGCGGAACACACCTTTTAAGGATATTCTGTCGGGACTTGGTGTGGAATTCCCGTGTGGCGGAAAAGGCAGGTGCGGAGGCTGCAAAATTCGAATACTTGAGGGCCATCTGCCCCTTGATCCCCTTCACCTGAAACAGCTTAAGGATCTCCGCCTGGAGAAAGATTTCAGGCTGGCTTGCAAAAGTAAAGTCGCCGGGGATATTGTCATTGAGATACTGCAATTCCATAATATCATTCTTTCAGACAATTCAAGCTTTAATTTTGTTCCTGAACAGGGATATGGGATCGCTTTTGACCTTGGCACATCCACACTGGCGGCACAACTTGTCAATCTTGAAACCGGTTATGTACAGGATGTTGAAACCAGATTGAATCCGCAATCGGCTTTTGGCGCCGATCTTATTTCGAGAACGGAACATGCCCTTTTTAATGACGGCCAGCAGGAATTAACGGGTTCAATAAGGCAGGCATTCAAAGAGATGGTTAATCAATTGATACAGCCATGTCGTGAAGATATCAGGAAAATCATCATTGTGGGCAATACGGTTATGCACCATTTGTTTGACGGTCTCGATCTCAAACCATTATCTGCATATCCTTTTGAAAGTCCATTTGATAAAGCGCTGCATTTCAGTGCAGATGAGCTTGGCCTTAATTGCAATCCTCATTGCAGTATCACCTTTTTACAACCAATGGGCAGTTTTGTGGGCAGTGATATCCTGGCCGGAATACTTGCAACAAAGCTTTATGAAAGTACAGAAATAGCAGCCCTGGTTGACCTGGGAACCAATGGGGAAATTGCCTTAGGCAACAGGGACCGCATTATTTTTGCCTCTACTGCCGCCGGGCCCGCCTTTGAAGGAACCAATATTTCCTGCGGAATGCATGCATCCACCGGGGCAATTTCATCAGTGAACAGGGGAACAAAAGGAATTGAATATCATGTGATAGGTAATGAAACCGCCAGAGGGATATGCGGAAGCGGGCTGATAGACCTTGTTGCAGTGCTCCTGAGTGAAGGGAAAATAGATGCCGGAGGTGCAATAACAAACGGCAGCCGGAAAATCGAGTTGTCAGGTAAAGTGTTTATCACCCAAAAGGATATCCGGGAATTCCAGCTTGCCAAGGCGGCCATAGCAACCGGACTGGAACTGCTGGCCAACCGGTTTGGAACGGACATCAGGGACATTGATAAGATCTTTATCGCCGGAGCATTCGGAAATTTCATAAACCTTGAAAATACGCGGATAACAGGCATGCTGAACCACCCCGTAAACCGCATATATAAAACAGGTAACAGTGCCTTGCTGGGTGCAAAAATGATGCTTTTTAAGAAAGAAGATGCCCTGTCCGGACTGGTAAGTATTTCTGAACATTATTCCCTGGAAAGCCATCCGGGTTTCCAGGATGGCTTTGCAAGAAATATGATGTTTGGAAGAGGATGAATAATTTCTGTATACAATCGTCGTACCGTGGTCATGCAATGCAAAGTGCTTGCTAAGAAAAAAACGAGCCTTGCATTGAACAATACCGGTTCGAAGAAGAAATGAAAGGTTATGCCCCCCAATGGAGCCCTGATGGCAACTGGATAGGCTTTTTGTACAAGGCCGGGGGAAACCCTGCCCAGGTATTTGCAATACTTGCTGAAGAATGGAAACCTGTATTTCTGGAAAGGCAAAGGAAACCTCCGGCAACTTACTGATATCAATCCCCGGTTGAAACACATGACACTGGCAAAACAGGAGGTCTTCCGTTACAAGGCAAGAGACGGTGCAGAGATAGAAGGCCTGCTGATGCTGCCACCGGAATATGGTGTGGATTTTGCAATGGAAGGATTTGAAGATCCGGCAGGAACAGAATTCAACGATATTGCCGATGCCATTGAATACCTGGTCTCTGAGAAAGGGGCTGACAGGGAGAGGGTTGGATTGGGATTATTAACCAGGTGATTCTATTCTATACCTGGAACATCAATCAAATGAGGCTTAAAAGAACCCTTTTGATATTTTAATCCAGGCAATTCAAGAATTGATACGCCCTGTGTTCTGAATTGTTTTGAATGTACCATTATCCTGGAAGGTATTTGTTGAAGACCAGAAAAACTTTTAGTTAAAATAAAAGTGAACACTGGCTGGTCATACCTGCCCCTGCCACCATAAAACCAATTTGAATTAGTTACATGATAATACGGTGTCAGGTCATCGAATACAGCATAAACCCGTACATCCTGTTTTGAAAACATTGTTATCAATTTAGCATCCCAATAGTTTGCCAATCCATACTCCAGATCCTTCTCCACTGCAAGACTGTCAATAATCCGTGCACTTTCCGGATAATAAGAAAAAAAATTCATTAATCTGGTTTCTTTCATTTTTCCGGCTTTGACCAGAATAATTATGACCATTAAAAAAATCCACAGTATCGATCCGTAACGAACTATTCTGATCCATTTAAATTCAGTGGTTTTTATTAAAAATCCAAGGCCAATCAGCCCAAAATAGTAGGCATAGATGTTATATCTTAGTGAATCAAAACCTGTATAATTCCCATTTATAACAGGCGCAAACAGAACGATTGGAATAAAGGTGCACAATAAAAAATGGAAGACCATAATTTGCCTATTATCCCTATCCTGTTCCTGTACCCATCCCTGCTTTTTTCTTTCTCTTATCATCCATCCAAGTGATATAAAAAATGCAGAGGCAGTGATTCCTACAATAATGGTTTTTATACTGAATTCGGTGAGGTAGGTTGTTGTTTGATTCAGGAAAATTCCGAAAGCATCCGGAATATTTCGAAAACCAAGCATCTGATTGGGTGTTCCGATAGTAAAACATGACAATTGTTTCAGAAGCCAGGATCCGGCAAGAGACAGGCAGGTGATTGATACAACCAGAATAACAAGACGGATAACCCCCTTTTTGTAAAAGGAAAAAACCGGAAATACAATCCAAAGAAGTGTTGGCAATACATACAAAACAATCAATAGTTTGTCTGATATTATACCTGGAAATATAACTATGGCAATCCAGAATAGATATTTTTTCCTGTTGTTTTGCAAAAACCTGAAAGACAGATTATAGCCGATTAAAGCCATAATGAACGCACCCATATGGTAGCTGTTCAATAAAAAATAAGCGGTAAAAACAACATCGCTATTTATTAGTGATACCAGAAAAACCAGACTGATTAAAATATTTACTACAGATAACGATAAGTAATCTGGTTTTCCATGCAGTGCTTTATTCAGTAACCAGACCAAAAATGTAAATGAAAAGTATTGCAGCAAACTATAAACAAAAGCAGCATTAATGAAATTTCCAGATACAAACCTGATTATAAAATAAACAAGCATATCAGGAAAAAAATTCGGTGCAGGGTTAAAATGCCAGCCGCAAATCCCGCTCTTATCGAGGAACAAATCCCTGTAAACAGAAGGCAGATACAGGGTGTCAGAATTGAAGTAAACATCAAGACCCGATGGATCCAGGGAAGCAAAGACCAGAACAATCAGGGCCACATTTATGACCACACCAAATATGTAAAGAATCAGATCTTTATTCAATCGTATATAATGTCCTGTAGATTTGATCTTAAAACTTGTTTAATTAACATCCAACCTTGATAAATGCAAATAGAATGGGAGATAGACTCCCCCGCGGTACCAGAACCATGATTCAATATTATAGTCTCCCTTGCGAAGTTTAACATTTTTCATTTCAATCTCCATCAGGCAGCGTGTTCTACCATTTTATAGTGGCCTTTTCGGACTGCAACATTCCTGTGTGGTTCAGGAAGTCCTCCTTGCCAGTGAAAAAACAACGACCGGTCGGCCCAGGATACTGATGAACCTTCAATTAATGGGGTTAAACTATGCCCGTCTAAGGGTGGGCCATCCGGAAGTTCAATACCGCACATATCCAGAATTGTTGGAAAAAGATCAATATGTGCTGTAGTCGGAGGCCACCTTCAAGGTGGTCTCCGACTTCCTAAAATTCCAGGATTCTGATGTTACGGAACCGCACGATGGAGCCATGGCCTAAAAATCCAATATGCCCCTTTTCATTGGCCAAACCCGGATGCTCTTTCCCGTCAATAGTGCCCCCCTTTCCGGCTTCCTCTATATTTCCATCCACAATGACTTCACCATTTAACACCACCTTAATATTGGGTCCAATGGCCCTGACCTCCTGGACATTCCATTCCCCCACAGGTTTAAGGTATCCGCGCCGGGCCGGAATCACACCGTAAACAGATCCATGGTATTGATAATCCTGCAGCTTTTTATAGATCTCAGCGGTATTATCCAGTATCTGAAGCTCCATACCGGCATAGGCAGCATCACCCTGTTGCGGTGACCTGATACCCAATCCGTTGTTGGCTCCCGGTGTCAATTGGAACTCAAACCGTAAAATAAAATCGGAATACTCATTCTCTGTATATAGATTACCGCTACCGCCTTTGCCGGGATAAATCACAATCTCCCCGTTTTCTACAACATAGTCTGTTTTATTTCCAACCCAGCCATCAAGGTTTCTGCCATTAAACAGAAGGATAAATCCTTCACCGGATTCTTCTTCACTGAGTTTATTATTCCTTGCTGAAGGGATTTTCCTTATAAAGATATTCCTGAAAGCAAGGTTGGAACCATGGGCCTGTAGTTCAACCGGGCCTGTGGGAAACACAGGTTTATCCCTTTCCCAGTAATTTTCCAGTATTTCATTATCCACAACCAGCAGTCCGTTCAGGTAAACGCTAACGCGTTCCCCACGCATAAGAATTCTGAAAGTGTTCCACTCCCCAACATTGTTATCAGCCACCGCAAGGGGAGTGTTTCTGTGCCGTTGGTTATTATAAAGTCCCCCTGACCCTGCCTGGGCGCCCACATCTCTTCTTGAAGTATCCCATATCTGCACCTGAGGCGTTCCCCGCAGGTAAATTCCACTATCACCGTTCTTTGTAATTTTCCAGTCAACCAGCATTTCAAAATCACCGTATTCCTTCACTGACACCAGGTTTTGTCCCTTACCATTGAAGACTATCATACCGTCTTTAACACTCCAGTTCTCGCTTAGTTTTTTATTGGCTTGTTCCTGAAGTTTTTTCATTTCCTCCTCAGGTATTGATGCCCTTTTCACCGGACTTCCTGCAAAGCCCTGCCAGCCCTCCAGGGTAGCGCCGTCAAACATAGAAACAAAGCCTTCTGTTTCAGGCATTTCATCAAGATACTTACGGATACGCTCTATCTCATAATCTTTTTCAGGGCCATCCAGTATTCCTGTAATCCTGGTTAGTAAATCACGGACAATATGTCCCGACTGCCCGGAATAACTTCCCGATGAGAGACAGATATTCATAACCGCCCATGCTGCTTCTTGTTGAGTTTCAGATTTATCAAGAAATTCTCCTGCCAGGATCACTGACTGGAAGGTCAGGGCATTTCCAAGTGAACGCAACATGAGTTGCTGGTAGCCGACATTGTCAGTTACATCTGATATCTTTTGAATATACAGTCGTTTCTGGTCATCGGGTATTTCAAGCCTGTCAATCAGGGCAAGATACCCTTTAAAGACCTCTTCCTTAAAGTCCCCGTTAAGCTTATAAATTTCAAATAATCCGTCCAGGGCCTCAGTGCCTTTCCATGCAAGCAGTGCTTGAACAGCTGACTTCTTCATTGAAGCATCACCTGAATTGAATTTATCCCTTACTGCATTAAAGGCATCCGTTCCTCCCGCTTCTGCCAGCAAGGGAAGTATATTGGATTGTTCTGAAACTGGTGTATTTTCAAATACATCCAATACTATTTCTATCCCCTCACTCATAGGTTCATATTGTTCAAGTGCGTTAAATGCCGCATCCAGTACTTCCTTGTAATTGGGGCTTTGCATATCTATCTGCAACAGTTCAAGAATGGATTCAAGCTGTTTGGGAGAGGAAATTACCGGCAGGGTTTTAAATGCGACATTGCTCAGGCCGGCATTTTTACTTTGTTCGGGTTAAATGCGTTGGAGGGCCTTCATT
>CAYOFK010000161.1:0-6404 GCA_964403185.1 uncultured Rikenellaceae bacterium
TTTGATTTATTAAGAAGAGGGGAGAGATTAGGCTCTGAGAACCTCTAGCAACCATCCTCCTTCAAGGAAGAAAACGGTGCTAAAACCTAATCCCGGAAAAGCCGGGAGATGATAACTTAAACGCTGAAACATGAAATCATTTTTTACCCACACCTGGGATTTAGTTTCAAATCCTTTGAACAAAATCCAATTTACCATGCCCTTCATGCCTATGTGCATGTGATGGTTTTCAGACGTCCGTCGTTTGAAGATATCCAATGTGTACATGGCTAATCAGCCCCGTTTTTCTTAATTTTTTATTTAAATATTATTCTCCGTGGCAGGAATTGTGGTAAAATTTGGTGGATCAAACCTTAAATCATCAGCCGACCTGAAAAAAATTCTCCAGATAGTGCAGTCATATCAGGGAAAACCGGTAATTGTTGTTTCAGCATTTTACGGCATTACGGATCTGTTGGTTGAAAGTATAAAAGAAGCCACGGAAAATCCGGAAGGTATTGATCGTGTTATTGAAAAGATCAGGGAGAAATTTTCCGGGGTTATATCAATGAGTTTTGCCGATACTGAAATCGAATCAGAGGCCAGGGATGATGTAGAGAACCTGTTAAATGAACTAAAACGCCACCTTCTGGGGGTTCACTATATCGGAGAAATTCCTGATTTCCTTGAAGACCGGATCCTTATTTATGGTGAAAAAATCACAGCCAGTTTGTTGAATGCACTGATAAATGCCTCCGGTTTCAGATCTGAACTGGTTGCACCGGAAGATATACCTTTGGTTACCGATGGGGAATATGGGAATGCTTCTGTTATTTATGATGCGTGCAAAGAAGCCGTTAAAAAAGCGCTTTCCGGCAATCAGATTTATGTGATTCCGGGATTCTATGGCGTTTCCGAATCCGGAAAACCTACCATTTTCGGAAGGGGTGGCAGTGATTATTCTGCAGCAGTAATAGCCCGGTGCACCGATGCCGGCTTTCTGGATGTCTGGAAAGATGTGGACGGTTTTTTAAGCGGGGATCCAAAACTGATAAAAAACCCCGTCAAACTTGACAAGATCACTTATGCCGAGGCTGCAGAGCTGGCATATTTTGGTGCAAAGATCCTTCATCCGCGGACTGTGGAGCCACTTATTGACCCACATATCCCAATACGCATATTCAGCATCTTAAGCGCAGGGAAAAATCCCCTGCCCCTTTCTATTATTAATTCTGAAGAATTCGTCAGGGATGGAGTTGTGAAAAGTGTGACTTATAGCGATGAGTTTTGTGTCATTAAGCTTAGAGGTCCGGGAGTGGGGATCAAACCAGGAATACTGGCCAAAGTAACCAGTCAACTAAGTGCCTCCAGGATAAATATTAGTTCTGTGATCACATCCCAGATATCCATTAACCTGGTAATAAATAAACAAGACAAGGACAAAGCCTTTAGAGGTATTGGAGGTTTAAAGTTAAATACTGTCAGGGAGATCCTGGTGTTGGATGATGTATCACTTATTGCTGTGGTGGGACAGGGCATGTTGGAAAATCATGGGGTAGCTTCAAGGATCTTTTCTTCGGTAGCGAAAAATGGAATTAATGTACACATCAGTTGTTCCGGTGCCTCTCAGGTGGTCAGCTATTTAATCGTTGACAGGGCGGACAGAAATAAGGCTGTCCGGGGAATCCATCAGGAATTTTTCAATAACAACAAAAAAATAACATAATGAATGACAATCTCAGATTTGAATCGCTCCAGATTCATGCGGGCCACCAACCCGATATAACAACTAATGCCCGGGCAGTGCCCCTGTACCAGACCACTTCCTATACTTTTAATGATTCCGATCATGCTGCGGATCTTTTTGCCTTGCGTGAGTTTGGGAATATTTACTCCAGAATTATGAATCCAACCACGGATGTATTTGAAAAAAGGATCGCCGCACTTGTGGGGGGCATTGGAAGCCTGGCCCTTTCATCGGGACATGCAGCCCAATTCATCACAGTTACTTCCCTGCTGACCCAGGGAGACAATCTGATCTCCTCCCCCTATTTGTATGGCGGAACCTTTAATCAATTTAAAGTTAGCTTTAAAGGCCTGGGAATTGAAACCCGGTTTTCAGAAAATCTGGATGTGGAATCTTTTGAAAAGTTGATTGATGAAAACACCGGATTACTATATCTGGAAACCATAGGGAACCCTGGTTTTAACATCCCCGATTTTGATAAAATATCGGAACTGTCAAAAAAGTACCAGATCCCCCTGGTTGTAGATAATACCTTTGGTGCAGCGGGGTATCTGTTCAACCCCATTGACCATGGAGCGGACATTGTGGTTGAATCTGCAACAAAATGGATTGGAGGACATGGTACCAGCATTGGCGGGGTGATAACGGATGCAGGCAGGTATCCATGGAACAATGGTAAATATCCTCAGTTCACCGAACCATCTGAAGGCTACCATGGCTTGAAATTCTGGGAAACTTTTGGAAACCAGACATTTATTATTAAGGCCAGGGTGGAAGGGTTGCGGGATTTTGGCCCATCTATCAGTCCTTTTAATTCTTTCTTATTACTTCAGGGCCTGGAAACTCTTTCGTTGCGGATGGACCGGCATGTTCAAAACACCCTGAACCTGGCACAGTGGTTCCAGGATCATCAAAAAATTGAGGATGTGCAATACCCCGGCCTTGAAACCAATACGTATTTTAACCTGGCGCAGAAATATTTTCCAAAAGGTCCGGGAGGGGTGCTGTCAATAACGGTAAAGGGAGGTAAACCCGGGGCTATGACATTGGTGGATAATCTTCAGCTGGTAAGCCACCTGGCCAACATCGGAGATGCTAAAACCCTGATTATCCAACCTTCTGCAACCACCCATCAGCAATTAACCGAAGCGGAACAACTTGCCGCAGGAGTCTCCCCGGGAATGTTAAGGATCTCCGTTGGACTGGAACACATTGATGATATCATAAAAGATTTTAAGCAAGCGCTTGATAAAATATAGATAAATGGGTTTACAGCGACTGAAATACGAGGGCACACTGGAATTAGAACTTGGCGGCAGTCTGTCCGGTGTGGAGATTGGATACCATACCTGGGGGACTCTGAATGATGCCGGGGATAATGTTATATGGGTATGCCATGCACTAACTGCAAATTCCAATGCCAAAGACTGGTGGCCCGGGATGATTGGCCCGGGATGTGTTTTTAATACAGACCACTATTTTGTGGTTTGTGCCAATATTCTGGGGTCCTGTTATGGATCTACAGGTCCCCTGTCAATAAACCCGGATACGGGGAAACCATATTACCGGGATTTTCCGGAACTCACATTCAGAGATCTCATTCGTGGACACGAAATACTCAGAAAACACCTTGGCATTCAAAAAATTCACACCATTACCGGAGGTTCAATCGGCGGACAACAAGCCCTGGAGTATTGCATCATGGTACCGGTCATTAAGAACCTGATCTTTATTGCCTCAAATGTGGCTTATGCCCCCTGGGGAATTGCCTACAATGAATCACAAAGACTGGCCATTGAGGCTGACCCGAGTTTTTGTGAAGACCAACCTGACGGGGGCAAAAATGGCTTGAGAGCAGCCCGGTCTGTTGCGATGATAAGCTACCGGAACGATCTTATTTATAACCAAACACAATCGGAAAACAACGATGATGTTACCGGTAATTATAAAGCCAGCTCATACCAGGTTTACCAGGGAGACAAATTGACAAAGCGGTTTAATGCATATTCATACTACACCTTATTGAAGTTGTCTGACCGCCATAATGTAGGACGCCACCGCGGCGGGAAAGTTGCAGCAATGAAACAGGTGAAAGCCAACACCCTGGTCATTGGAATTTCTACGGACCGGTTGTTCCCGGTATATGAACAAAAATATCTTGCTGATCATGTTCCATCATCCCAATACAGGGAGATCGACTCCCTTTACGGTCACGATGGATTTCTAATTGAAACTGAAAAACTGACGGAAGTAATCAACTCTTTTTATAGAAATAATCATGGTGAATAGGGCATTAAAACTGGGCATTTTCGGATACGGTTGTGTAGGTCAGGGTTTGCATGATGTCCTGATTTCCAGCAAAGGTATGAATGCAACCATTGCAAAGATCTGTGTAAAGGATAAAACCAAGAAACGGCGAATCTCCATGGATCATTTTACCTATGATAAATACGATATTCTTAATGATCCTGAGATCAATCTTGTGGTTGAATTGATTGATGACGATAAGGAAGCATTAACCATTGTGAAGGCTGCAATGGAAAGAGGTAAGAATGTGGTCACCGCAAATAAAAAAATGGTTGCAGAAAACCTGAAAGAACTTGTGAAATTACAGGAACAAACCAAAACTTCATTCCTTTATGAAGCCTCAACCTGTGGCAGCATTCCAATCATCCGGAACCTGGAGGAATATTATGATAACGAGCTGCTTTATTCGGTCAGGGGCATCTTCAACGGTTCCTCAAATTACATCCTGTCAAACATGCATAATGATGACAAAAAATATGAAGATGCACTTCTCAAAGCCCAGGAACTTGGATTTGCTGAAACAGAACCGGCTTTGGATGTTGAGGGCGTTGATGCAAAATATAAACTGGTCATCATCACTCTTCATGCTTATGGCATGTTCATTGACCCTGATCAGGTGTTTCATTACGGCATCAGTAATATTTCAAAGCATGACATCCGTTATGCCAGGGAAAAAGGGTATAAGATCAAACTGGTCCCTTACGTTGGGAAACTGAATAAAAGCACCATCACCCTTTATGTGCTGCCCAGGTTTATACCACCTGAAAAATATCTTTACAATGTTGATTATGAATATAATGGAGTGATTGCTGAAGCCGCTTTTTCTGACAAGCAGTTTTTCTATGGCAAGGGGGCGGGTGGCCATCCAACCGGATCGGCTGTTCTTTCTGATATTTCGGCCTGCACTTATGATTATAAGTATGAGTATAAGAAAAAGCATCATAACAGGGTGAAGAATTATTCAACCAACATTGATATTGAAATATACTTTCGCTATCATGATCCTGCCATACTCAGAAAGTTTCCTTTTAAATCGATATCAGAACAATATTTTGCCAAAGAATTTAATTACCTGATCGGGAGCATCAACCTGAATGATCTGATGAAACTCAGGGAAGAGATTAATAAACTCAATGTGTTTATAGTCAATACAGGCAGAAAATCCGGAAAAATAAATCTATAATGCACCGGCCGGATTTTTACCGGTCAGATAGGAATTATTAAATATAATGAACTTACTTTGCGACCATAAAAATTTCAGTGCAGAACAATCTTTAATATGAAAAGTGCCGTAAAACCAGATATCAAAGACTTAGTTAAAAACCGCATTTTGGTTTTGGATGGGGCCATGGGGACCATGATACAGGAATATGGACTTGATGAAAAGGGTTTCAGGGGCGGGCGTTTTAAGGATTGTGAAAAATTGCAAAAGGGAAATAACGATCTGCTGTCGCTTACACAACCTCAGATTATTGAGGAAATCCATCGAAAATTCCTTGAGGCCGGGGCAGATATTATTGAGACCAACAGCTTTAATTCAAACCGGATCTCTCTGGCTGATTACGGCATGGAGGATCATGTAATTGAGTTGAACAGGGAATCGGCCAGAATTGCCAGGAGATTGGCTGACGAATATTCCTCTGATGAAAAGCCCAGATTTGTTGCAGGGTCCATCGGGCCAACCAACAAAACGGCTTCAATGTCTCCCAAAGTTGAGGATCCCGGTTTCCGTGAGGTTCATTTTGATGGTTTTAAAAACGCTTACAGGGAACAGGTAAAAGGCTTGATTGAAGGGGGTGTGGAACTGTTGCTGGTGGAAACCATTTTTGATACGCTGAATGCCAAAGCTGCAATGTTTGCGATAAATGAGGAACTGGAATCCAGAGGGATCACACTTCCGGTGATGGTATCAGGAACCATTACCGATGCCAGCGGAAGAACCCTTTCAGGGCAAACACTCACGGCCTTTCTGAATTCAGTTTCAGGATTGGATATTTTCTCAATTGGATTAAACTGTTCACTCGGAGCCAGTGAGCTGAAACCGTATGTAGAGGAGTTATCTGCAAAATCATCATTGCCGGTAAGTGTTCACCCCAATGCAGGCCTGCCAAATGAACTGGGAGAGTATGATGAGTCCCCCGGAGAAATGGGTGTTGTTATTAAAGGATTCCTGGATGCGCAACAGGTCAACATCATCGGTGGATGTTGCGGCACCACACCGGATCATATTTCTGAACTTGTAAGGATTGCAAGCCAGGCCCAACCAAGAATTTCAAAACCACAAAAGAACGAATTGCATCTGAGCGGACTGGAGGATCTGTATGTTCATCCGGAGATCAATTTTATTAACATAGGTGAACGCACCAATGTT
>CAYOFK010000162.1:0-6131 GCA_964403185.1 uncultured Rikenellaceae bacterium
GATTGAAATTTTTCAGAAGATACTAAGATATCCTTAAAGCTCAAAATCCAATAGAAATATCATTTCCGAATCGGTTCCGATTCTCAATAAAATTTTTTACCTTTTGCTCCTCAAAAATGAATCCTACAGGAATTTTCCTTAATCATAAATTCATAAATCAACAACATGAAAACCTCGTTGACCCTTAAAGCATTTATTACTGTATTTTTATTGTTTCCGGGATTTCTTGTCTCCCCGTCATTTTCGCAAAAAAAATCTGCAATTACTGACGGTAAAACAAGACTTGAATTATTCGGGCAACATAAAAAAATGGCGCAAGAATCAGAATTTAAAGATCTGAAGTGGAAGTTTTTAGGTCCGACAAACTTAAGCGGACGCTGCACAGATGTTGAGGTGGTGGCTCCTAAAGGTGAAAATTACATTGTGTACGCCGCTTCGGCATCCGGTGGTTTGTGGAAAACAGATAATGAAGGAACCACCTGGACAAACATATTTGACAATGAGGCGTCAGCCTCAATGGGTGACATTGCCCTTGATCCGAATGATCAGAACGTATTATGGGTGGGCACCGGGGAAGCCAATATTTTCAGAAGTTCCCAATCGGGCGCCGGGATTTACAAAACCAGCGATGGTGGTAAAACCTGGACTCATATGGGCCTGGAAAACACCCTGACCATATCGCGGATCATTGTCGACCCGAAAAATCAGGATGTAATATACGTTGCAGCTTCAGGGCACGAATGGACCAAAAACAAGGAACGGGGTGTTTATAAAACCACCGATGGTGGAAAAATATGGAATAAAATCTTGTATATTGATGACCTGACCGGTGCCAATGACCTGGTAATGGATCCTTCCAATAACCAGGTCCTTTATGCAACTGTCTGGCAAAGGATCCGTGAAAAGTGGAACGATCCACGGAACGAACCGGGTTATAAAGGAAGCGGGATCTATAAAACTACTGATGGCGGAAAGAACTGGAAGCCCGTTAACAATGGTCTGCCCGGTGCGCAGTACCGCGGGAGAATTGGCATTGATCTCTGCGCATCCAAACCAAATGTTCTTTATGCTTTTGTTGATAATTATGAAATTGCACATGAGGCGCCTCAGGGCGAAGTGGACTCCTATGGCAGGCCCAGAGGCGGGGCCATAAAAGGGGCCACGGTGTACCGGTCAGATGATGGCGGAACAAACTGGGTGCAGGCCAGCGGGCAGACTGATGATATGAAAACCTACATGGAACGGCATTCCGCAACTTATGGTTGGGTTTTCGCACAGATCAGAGTGGACCCCAATGATGAAAACACCATCTATACTATGGGACTTGCCCTTAATGTTTCATCCGATGGTGGTAAAACATTCAGGCGCTTGCGCGGCATGCATGGCGACCATCACGGCTTGTGGATCGACCCTGATAATTCCGGTTACCTGGTCAATGCCAACGACGGGGGCGTGTATTTCTCATACGATAAAGGTGCCAACTGGAGATCCTTCACAGACAGGTTGCCTGCTGTGCAGTTTTTTAATATCGGGTACGATATGGACGAGCCCTTCAGGGTCTATGGTTCCATACAGGATCATGGCAGTTACAGGGGCATTGTCAATCTGGCCCGTGGCAGGGATCAGATCCCTGCAGTGGCCTTTGAAGGCGCACCCGGTGGTGAGGGCAGCAGTCACGCCGTGGACCCATACAATCCGGATATCGTTTATTCGGCAGGTTTCTACGGAACTATTTCCCGATCGGATCTCAGCAAAACATGGCCCGGCAATCGTAAAAACCTCCTTCCAAAGGTCTTTGATAATGAACCCCCTTTGAGAGGTCAGTGGGTGGCTCCTTTTATAATAAGCCCACATAATAATAACATCATTTACCATGGAATGCAGTACCTGTTCAGATCTCTCGACCGGGGTGATACCTGGGAACGGATCAGTGAGGACCTTACATATAATAACCGGGAAAAAATGGGAGATATTCCCTACCAAACCATTTTTACCATATCTGAATCCCCGTTAAAATACGGGGTGGTTTATGCCGGAACGGATGACGGCAGGGCTCATGTTACCAAAGACGGAGGAAAAACATGGAATGAGATCACCGCAGGACTGGTAAAAGACCGATGGATATCGAGGATGGAGGCTTCAAAATTTGATCTGGGAACTGTGTATCTTACACAGAATGGCAAAAGGGATGATGATTTTGCTGCCTATGTCTGGAAATCAAATGATTTTGGAAACACCTGGCAGGACATATCACAGGACATTCCGCTCGGACCGGTAAATGTCATCAGAGAAGACCCCATAAACAAAAATATACTTTACGCCGGCACCGATACAGGTGTTTATGTTTCAAAGGATGGTGGTAAAAGCTGGCAGGTGCTTGGGTACCTGCCCTCAACCTATGTTCATGACATGATCGTTCACCCCAGGGACAATATCATTGTCATTGCCACTCATGGCCGGGGCATGTGGACACTGGACGCTAATCAGGTGAACGGGGGGACCAAAAGATTCAGACGGTTTTAACATTAGATAACAACCGGAAATTCTTACTTTCCGGATGCTGTTCACGAATTATAAACAGGTTCTGAATTAAGTGGTTTTGGTGTGGAGGTAATTTACTATTTTTACCTCCGCATATGTGTAACTTTTTTATGTTTCCATGAAGCAATATCTCGATCTGCTCGACCATGTAACCACCAATGGCGTTCGTAAGGAAGACCGCACCGGAACCGGTACAGTTAGTGTGTTTGGCTATCAAATGCGGTTTGATCTCCGGGAGAATTTTCCTCTGTTGACAACAAAAAAACTTCACCTGAAAAGCATCATTTATGAATTACTCTGGTTTTTAAGGGGCGATACCAACGTTGAGTACCTGAATAACCATGGTGTTCGCATCTGGAATGAATGGGCAGATGCCAGAGGGAATCTGGGTCATATCTATGGCCACCAGTGGCGGTCCTGGCCAACTCCGGAGGGTAAAGTTATTGATCAGATCTCACAACTTGTAGATTCAATTAAGAACAAACCAAACTCAAGAAGACATATAGTCAGCGCCTGGAATGTGTCAGACCTGGATAAAATGGCCCTGCCCCCATGTCACATTCTCTTTCAGTTCTACGTTGCCAATGGGAGGCTTTCATGTCAATTATATCAAAGAAGCGCGGATGTTTTTTTAGGCGTGCCTTTTAACATTGCATCCTACTCATTACTGACTTCAATGCTGGCCCGGGTAACAGGTCTGAAACCGGGTGAATTTATCCATACCCTGGGTGATGCCCATATTTATGTAAACCATTTGGATCAGGTGCACGAACAAAAAACCAGGAACCCCTTTCCTCTGCCAAAACTTCTCTTAAATCCTGAAATTAAAAGCATCTTTGATTTTGATTTCAATGATATCAGAGTTGAAAACTATCAGGCACATCCTCATATTAAGGGGGTCATTGCTGTCTGATATCAACTGGAAATTTTAATTTAGCCCGGAAACTCATGAAGAATATTTCCATAATTGCCGCCATTTCAGAAAATTTTGCAATTGGCAGAAACAACGATCTGCTTTGGCACATCCCCGGCGATCTGAAGAGGTTTAAAAGCTTAACCACCGGACATGCAGTAATTATGGGGAAAAAAACCTATGAATCGCTTCCGGCCAAGCCGCTTCCTAACCGGTTAAATATTGTGATTACAGATGTGCCGGGGGAAAAATTTGAGGGGTGTGTTATGGCCTATTCTATTGAGGAAGCCCTGGCAAAATGTCCCGGTGATGATGAATGTTTTGTAATGGGTGGTGGAATGATCTACAAACAGTTCCTGGATTTTGCATCAAAGTTATACATTACCTTTATACACAAAGAGTTTAAAGGCGATACTTTTTTCCCAAAAATAAATTTTAAAGAGTGGCATTTGATTGAAGAGGAAAAACATGCATCTGATGGTAACCTTGATTTTTCTTATACGTATGCCATTTTTGAAAAGAAGAATCTTCAGTTTGATTAAACCTTTTTTAATAATCACTGTCTAAAAAACAAAGACCAGGATTCAATAACCAAAAGAGGGAGCCTGAAATTCTTTAGACACCCTTTTTCTTTTGGGTTATCAGGAAGCTTTCAGGATCTTCAGATTGATCCTTTCAAGTTTCTGTCGTGCAAAATCACTTGTAACCTGAATGGTTTTTCCCTCCAGTGAGGGCATCTCAAACATAGGGTCCATCATAATGACCTCACATATGGATCGTAATCCCCGCGCACCCAGCTTAAACTCAGTGGCTTTTTCCACAACATATTGTAAGGCATCTTCGTCCCAGTTCAACTCAATATCATCCATCCTGAACAATTTTGCATATTGTTTGATGATTGAGTTTCGGGGTTCCGTAAGGATTCGTCTCAGAGCCTTTTTGTTCAGGGGTTCCAGATGTGTTAGAATAGGCAATCTCCCAACAATTTCCGGAATCAATCCATAGGCCCGCAGATCCTGAGGTGCAATGTATTGTATAAGATTGTTGCTATCAACAGATTCGCGGTCTTTTGATGCATTAAATCCCATCACCTTGGTATTCAGCCGCATAGCAACCTTTTTTTCAATTCCATCAAAGGCTCCGCCACATATGAACAAAATATTCTTCGTGTCAACAGGGATCATCTTTTGTTCCGGATGCTTCCGCCCCCCTTGCGGTGGCACATTTACTACCGAGCCCTCCAGCAACTTCAGCAAACCCTGCTGCACACCCTCCCCGGATACATCCCTGGTTATGGATGGATTGTCTCCTTTGCGGGCAATTTTATCTATCTCATCTATAAAAACGATCCCTTTTTCCGCAGCTTTGACATCATAATCGGCCGCCTGCAACAATCTGGTAAGTAAACTTTCTATATCTTCACCCACATATCCTGCTTCAGTAAGGACTGTTGCATCAACAATGGTAAAGGGTACATGCAACATTTTTGCAATAGTCCTGGCGAGTAATGTTTTACCTGTTCCGGTTTCTCCCACCAGGATAATGTTTGATTTTTCAATTTCAACATCATCATCTGCCTTTGAATCCTGCGTCAAACGTTTATAATGATTATAAACAGCTACCGACAGGAACTTTTTGGCAACCTCCTGACCAATGACGTATTGGTCAAGGAAGTTCTTGATCTCCACCGGTTTCAGGAGTTTTATCTGGTTTACGTCAAAATCACTGCTTCCCCGCGTTTCCTCCTGAACGATATTGTGTGCCTGCTCAATACAGTGATCACAAATATGTCCTGAAATTCCGGCAATAAGCAAACTTGTATCCTTTTTTTCTCTGCCACAAAATGAACAGCGGTCCATGATATTGAATTTCAGATGCGATAATGCATCAATTTATGGTACAAATATAAGAAAACAGTGGCAAATTAAGAATTAGCTCACTCAGAACCGGAGGTTTAAGACTGCTGCGGATTATTTCCCGGGACGCTCCAGAATCTCATCGATCATACCATATTCCTTGGCCTCCACTGAGTTCATCCAGAAGTCCCTGTCGGCATCTTTCGCTACCTTTTTTACGTTATTTCCCGAATGGTCTGCTATGATTGCATACAACTCAGTCCTTAATTTCAGTATTTCACGTGTTGTAATTTCCAGATCGGAAGCAGGTCCCTGAATACCGCCCATAGGTTGGTGAATCATAATTCTGGAGTGTTTTAATGCCGATCTTTTTCCTTTGCTGCCGGCAGTCAGCAATACCGCTCCCATAGAAGCAGCCATTCCGGTACAAATGGTCGCCACATCACATCCAGTATACTGCATGGTGTCGTAAATGCCCAACCCTGCATGTACAGAACCTCCAGGTGTGTTAAAATAGATCTGGATGTCTTTGCCGGGTTCGGTTGAGTCGAGATACAATAACTGGGCCTGGATGATATTGGCAACATAGTCATCAATTGGCAGGCCAAGAAAAATGATGCGGTCCATCATCAACCTTGAGAATACATCCATTGAAGCCACGTTAAGCTGCCGTTCCTCAATAATGGTTGGCGAAATATAGTTGTTGTAAACAGAAGCATATTGATGTAACCCCAGGCTGGAGATGCCCAATTTTTTGATTGCATACTTATTAAAATCGTCTGTTTTTTTCATGATTATTTGGTTCTGGTTACTGAAAAATA
>CAYOFK010000163.1:0-6108 GCA_964403185.1 uncultured Rikenellaceae bacterium
CCTGTATTGTAACTTGCAGAAACAATGGATAAAATACTATTACGTTACCACCCATTTTTGGAATAACGCATTGATAAAATATGATGAAAAATTTTGAGATTTGATGATTTGTACGTATATTTGTACTAAATGTCGTACTAAATGTCGTACTAAATACAAAACGATGCTAACAACAACCATTTCTGATTTCCGAAAAGATATTAAGAAGTATCTGGATAGAGTAACTGAGAATTTTGAGACTTTGATAATTAATCGGGGTAAAGATACTGGAGTAGTTATAATTTCATTAGATGAGTATAACTCGTTATATGCAACTCATCATGAATTGTCATCAAAGACTAATGAAAAGAGACTGGATTCCGCGATTGATAAATTGAAAAAGGGCTCATCATTTCAAAAAGACCTTATAGAATAATGAAATATATATTTGTGGATGAGTCATGGGAGGATTATATATATTGGCAAAAGACCAATAAAAAGATAATGACAAGGATAAATGATTTACTAAAAAATATTTCCCGGACTCCCTTTACTGGTATTGGAAAACCAGAACCACTAAAATATAAATACAAGGGGTTCTGGTCTCGAAGGATAGATGGAGAACACCGACTAATTTATCAGGTTAAAGATGACGAAATATTAATTGCAAAATGCAGATTTCATTATGATTAAAATTTAAACGGGTGGTAACAAGCTATATAGCAAAAAGCGGTGAAGTGCTGTTTCGAAGTATTCTTAATCCGTTTCAACCTTTCTCGGTTTGATAAGAAATCACTCCTAATCCGCTTCAAGCCATATTGCAAAACGTTGTGCTTCATGCAGGAATACAATAAATAAATAATACTTGTAATTGTTTTTCATAACAACAAGTTTTTATTCTGATGATACTTGTTGTCTAAATTCAGGGGCTAATTTATGCTGAAACGATTTTGCGTAAGCAAATGGATATTTTATTATTTTCGTGGTGCACTATTTTGTTTAAATAATTTTATAACAATCGCATGATATCCCTAGATACTTTTAAGAAAAATGACCCTGTTATCCGGCTCCGGGGTGTACTTCCAAAAGTCGGGATCCGTCCTGTTATTGACGGCCGGCGTGAAGGTGTGAGGGAATCCCTCGAGGACCAGACCATGAACATGGCCCGTGCAGCTGCCAAACTGATCACCGATTCGCTGCGCCATCCCAATGGTGCAGCGGTTGAGTGTGTGATTGCAGACACCAACATTGGAGGGGTTGCCGAAGCAGCTGATTGTGCTGAAAAATTTAACCGTGAGGGGGTGGGTGTATCGCTTACTGTTACGCCCTGCTGGTGTTATGGTACTGAAGTGATGGATGTGGATCTGCTGATCCCGAAAGCAGTGTGGGGATTTAACGGAACCGAACGGCCCGGAGCGGTCTATCTTGCTGCAGCCCTGGCAGGATATAATCAGAAGGGCTTGCCCGCTTTTGGAATCTATGGCAGGGATGTTCAGGATGCAGATGACCAGAGTGTTCCTGCAGACGTGCGGCAGAAGATCCTTGATTTTGTGAGGGCCGGACTGGCCGTTGCAGAAATGAAAGGGAAATCCTATCTTGGTTTGGGCGGGGTTTCCATGGGTATTGCAGGTTCCATCGTTGACCAGGAATTCCTGCTGAATCACCTGGGGATGCGTACTGAAATGGTGGATATGACCGAATTTGTAAGACGCATTGAAAAAAACATCTTTGATCCGGAAGAATTTAAAAGGGCAATGACCTGGGTGAAGGCATATGCCAAAGAAGGGGAGGATGTGAATCATCCTGAAAAACAAAGCGACAGGCAGAGGAAAGATTATGAATGGGAGACGGTTGTTAAAATGACCCTGATCGCACGGGATCTGATGATTGGAAATCCTGCCCTTGCAAAACTTGGCTACATTGAGGAATCCCTGGGACACAATGCCATCGCCTCAGGATTCCAGGGACAACGTCAGTGGACCGATCATTTTCCAAATGGTGATTTTCTTGAAGCCATCCTGAACTCCTCTTTCGACTGGAATGGGATACGGGAGGCCTTTGTGGTGGCAACTGAGAACGACTTTCTGAATGGGATATCAATGTTGTTTGGACACCTGCTTACCGGCCGCGCACAGATATTCTCGGATGTCAGAACTTTCTGGAGTGCCGGGGCAGTAAAACGGGTTTCAGGAAAATCATTGACCGGAAAAGCCGGGAATGGGATCATACATCTGATCAATTCGGGCAGTACTACCCTTGATGCTACCGGCCAGATGAAAGAAAATGGGAAACCGGTTATGAAACCCTTCTGGGAGGTGACTGGTGAAGATGCGCAAAAATGCCTGGAAGCCACCCGTTGGTGCCCGGCTGAACTTGAATATTTCCGGGGCGGGGGCTTTTCATCACAATTCCTTACCACCGGAGAAATGCCGGTTACCATGAGCCGGTTGAATATAGTGAAAGGACTCGGACCGGTAATGCAAATTGCAGAAGGCTTTACTGTGAACCTGGATCCTGAAGTAAATGCCATTCTCGATAAGCGCACCAGCCCGACATGGCCCACTACCTGGTTTGCACCCATTATTAACGGTGAGGGAGCCTTTCGTGATGTGTATACCGTTATGGCTAACTGGGGAGCCAACCATGGAGCCATCAGCTATGGCCATATTGGCCACCAACTGATCACCCTGGCTTCCATGCTCCGGATCCCTGTGAATATGCATAATGTTTCTGCGGACAGGATATTCCGGCCTTCAGCCTGGGCAATGTTTGGCACCCGGAATCCTGAAGACGCCGATTTCAGGGCCTGTAAGAATTACGGTCCCCTGTATGGCTGAATTTCGTTATAAAAGATCAACTGCATGGACCAGGAAGTTGTAATCGTTCTGGATTGTGGCGCTACAAATGTGCGGACCATTGCCATCGGCATGGAAGGACAAATCCTTGCCCGGGCATCAGTCCCGAATAACACCAAACCAGACCCCGAATATAAAGACTGCCTGATTTGGGACGTATCAGAGATATGGAATAAATTCATTGAAACCACCCGGAAAGTTATTAAGGAACTGGAGCACTGTAAGATTGCAGCAATTACGGTTACTACCTTTGGAGTGGACGGGGCACTCTTTGATGCACAGGGAAATATGTTGTATCCGGTGATTTCCTGGCAATGTACCAGAACAGAACCTGTGATGAACAGCATAGACAAATACCTTCCCCTTGATAAACTGTTTGCAATAAACGGGATCCAGCCTTATGCTTTTAACACGATCAACAAACTGATCTGGTTTAAGGAAAACAAACCAGGCCTTATAGATCAGGCAACGGCCTTTTTGTTCCTTCCTTCCATATTTATATATTATTTGTCAGGGAGCATGGTCACCGATACAACCATGGCCGGCACCTCCATGTTGACAGACCTTCATGACCGGACCTTCTCAGAAGAAATTCTTAATGCCATTGGATTGGATGAGAACCTGTTTCCTGACCTGATTGAACCTGGAATTGCTGTTGGTTCAGTAATGAGTTCAGCTTCAATGGACCTTGGTATACCGGAAGGGACCCCGGTAATTGCAGCCGGCCATGATACGCAGTTTGCGCTGTTCGGATCAGGAGCCGATGAAAATGTTCCGGTTTTAAGCTCCGGTACATGGGAAATACTGATGGCCAGGACAACCAATGTGCCATCCAGTCAGGAATTGCTCACAGCCGGTCTCACCACCGAGTTTGATGCCTTGCCTGGCCTGTATAATCCTGGCATACAGTGGATCGCTTCCGGAGCCCTGGAGTGGATCGCAGACATGTTTTATCCGGAAGAAAAAAAACAGGGCAGGCATTATGAAGTCATGATTGAAGAAGCAAGACACATGGCCCCGGGGAGTAACGGCATGTTTGTAAACCCTGATTTTCTTAAGGTGTCGGAAGGCATGAATAAGGGATTGATCTCAGGCTTGCATATGAATACAAAACGAAATGCTGTATACAGGGCCACACTTGAATCCCTGGCCTTTAAAGTGAAAAAAAGCCTCAGGCTCCTGGAAATTTCCTGCGGTTTTAAAGCTGAAAAGTTATTTTGCGTGGGAGGGGGATCCAAAAACTCGTTGTGGAATCAGATCCGGTCAGATGTTTTAAACCTTCCCGTGAAGGTCATTGAGCAGAAAGAAACCACCGTTCTTGGCGCTGCATTGTTTGCATTTGCAGGGGCAGGATGTTATGAGTCTCCCCTGGAAGCCAGGACCCATATTCGATACGGGGGGGACGTATTCCTGCCCGGAGAAGAAGCCGGGTTTTATCAGCTACTGGAGGAATCCTACGCACAGATCCTTTAGAAAATACCGTACAGATCGTGCTCGCCGGTATTGCAGTACAGGCTTGAATATAAGTGGAACCGGTATCTGTTGGTGTGGATCTTTCGCTCCAGATGCAGAATGGGATCGCTCTCCCTGACCTCAAGGTACTGCCGGATCTTACCGGTGGCAGGTATGGCTTTTAAACGTTGTTCCCCACCGGTGATTTCAATATTGTAGGCCCTTCTTAATGTATCAAACAAAGACCGGTCCTCAAAGGTCCTTGATGTAAATCTGGGGAGGTTTATGTTGGGAATGTAGGTGATGTCAAAGAACAGGGGTTTTTTGTCAACCAACCTGAGCCGTTCCATATATATCATGCCGCTTTCCTTTTCGGTATCAGACAATGGAAACATGAAATCACCCGGCCAGTTGCGAATGCCGGCCATTTGAATGATCCGGGTACGCAGGTTCACTCCTTCAAGGGCTGTGGTGGTACCTGCCACAGATAATATTCCAATTCCCTTTGGATGTTTGTAAACAATGCTCCCCTTTCCCTTTCTTTTAATTATAAAACCATCCTTTACAAGATTTGAAAGGGCATGACGGACGGTTGGCCTGACCATATTGTAGGTCCGGCATAATTCATTTTCGGACGGCAAAATGTCACCGGATGCGTACACACCTTCATTTATATGCTTTCTAAGGATCTCATATAGTTGCCTGTACTGGGGAAGGCTTCTATCTTCACTCATGTCTGTATGGTTTTTTTAAAATATGTGCAAATATCGTATTATTATTTTATTACCTGTTATTACAGGATAAATAATTATAAACTTATACATGATTTAAATAATTGATATAAAAGTATATAAAAAAATTGAAAAGAGATTGTTTAATGATAATGTTATTACAGGTATTAAGCTAAATTTGTATAAATTATAATTGCTGCAATAATGGCCACACCCATAATCATGCCCAAACAGGGTCAGTCGGTTGAAACCTGTCTCATTACGGAATGGTTTAAAAACCCAGGAGATGCAGTGAACGAAGGCGACCTGTTATTTGCGTATGAAACCGATAAGGCCACATTTGACGAGGAGGCTAAAGCGGATGGCATTCTGCTGGCAGTGTTTTTTGAGGAGGGAGATGAAGTGCCGGTGCTGGAGAATGTTTGCGTAATTGGAGCAAAGGGGGAATCTGCAGGGGACTTCCGGCCTGTAGCCGGGTCGCCGGAGGAAGAAAAAACTCCCGGTGGTTTAAAACCGGAAAAGGAATTGAAGATTGAACCTTTAAAGGAACCTCCTGCGGTCAATGATGCAAAACTCATAATATCTCCCCGGGCCCGCAGAAAAGCCAAAGATCTGGGAGTGGAAATTACGGGAATGAGAGGTACCGGGGTGAAAAACCGCATCATTGAAAAGGATGTGGTTACATGGGCGGCAAGCAGGCCCATGATCACCCCGCTGGCGAAAAGGATGATTGCGGAAGCCCGGCTCGTTTTTGACCGCGAAAAACACGGGGCCGGGAGCCGGGTTACCTCAAGAGACCTCTATAAGCCCGAAACCACCGTCCATGATGATTGTACTAAAATTCCCATATCAAAGATCAGGAAGATCATTGCTGAGAACATGCACCGGTCCCTGCAGGGATCTGCACAACTGACACACCACCTGAGTGCAGATGCCAGGAAGATCCTTGAGTTGAGAGATAAAATTAAGACCGAGCCTGAACGGTATCCAAATATCACTATCAATGATATGGTTTGTTTTGCGGTCATTAAAAGTCTGCAAATGCAACCTTACATGAATGCCCATTTTATGGGCGACCACATGCTGCAGTT
>CAYOFK010000164.1:0-6070 GCA_964403185.1 uncultured Rikenellaceae bacterium
GGATTCCTGCTTTCGCAGGAATGATATGTAATCTGACTTTTGAGACAGCCCCGGCGGGGCATCTCGCAACACTCAGGTTTTGGCGCTGATTTTGACGGTGGAGGGCCCTGTGTGATGGATCGCAAAATCCGTGTCAAAACCGTGATTCCGGGAACGAATTTATAACAGTAAAAAGTTCAATGGGTTTGCAGTTCATTGAAAATGTGCAAAACATATAAGAATTCTACCCGTTAAGTAAAAATGATCTGTGTATTTTCGCCTCCTGCCATGGCATAGAATTCACCGATGGTGATGATGTCAATCACATGATCGCTCAGGTCTTCTTTTTTGAGTTTGAACATATCAACTGCAAGTTTACAGGCAAAAATTTCACCCCCTCCTGCTGTGATCATGTCAAGAAATTCATCAACGGGAGGAATATCCAAAGCTTCCATCTGACTTCTCATCATAGCAGAGACCCCTGCTTCCACTCCGGGAAGTGTTCCAAGAAGGGTGGGAAATGGCAGTCCGCCCGGCATTCTCATGGCCGGATTGCCTACGGTTCCTGTCTTAAGATTATTCATTCGCTTTTTTGTGATGGCATCCATGCCGAAGAAAGTAAAAAACAACCTGACTTCGATGCCTTCCATTACCGCACCATTTGCCATAACCAGCGATGCATATACATCTTCGATGCTTCCTTTGGCACAAATCAGGCACACCTTTTTTAAGGGATTGGTTTCTTTTGTTGCACTCATGATTAGTGGGATTATGGTTCGTAATTATACACAACTTGTAGGTTTGGGAATGCCGGCAATCCTTGAGGATTTTTTCAATGGGCCGCCGGGGAACAGATCATACAATCCTTTAATGTCGGTAATGCCGGATTTACCTACTTTCCTGATGGTTAACTGAGCCCCTTTCAAGTGCTCATCACGTAAGAAGTCCAGGACTTCAAAGTGCTTGTCTGTGAGCTCAATTGCTTCTTCCTTTGCGATTTCAACGGCCACATCTCTGTTCCATTGCGATGGATCATTCAGGTATCCTTCTTCATTGACATCGACGTTTACGCCGGCAATATTTTTTGTAGTCATGATTTTATAAAAATTAAATTGATTAGTATATTATTTATTTGTTTTGGGTGGCTCCTTCTGTACAGGAGTCAGATTTTTCATAAAAGTGATTATGAACCCGATTCCACGCTTCATTTCCCTGGAATTCATCTCTCTCACCAACTTCCAGATAGAATATTCCGGAACACTGGTGGGATCAAGATCCTTAAAGATGTTGAACGCATTGTTCATGGCTCTGAGCATATCTGGCTGTGTCAGATTTTTCACCGTATCCAGTATGGTTACAATATTGTCTGCAAGCATCCTTATATCCTCCACTGAATAATGTGCCACAATATTATCCATGATCTTTGAGGATTCCTTCAAAAACTCAAAGTAGCCTTTTTGTTCAAATTGGTGGAACTTTTCAATGACGTCATGTCCGGCTTCAATAGCTACGGGTCCCAGATCCTTCATCAGGTCTCCCATGCTCTCAACCATGGTCAGTATCATTGAAAAGTTGTGTGCGTTTTTCAGCAGTTTGAATAGTAATTGCTGCAGAGCCTCCCCATCCAGGTCCACCCCCTGATCTTCAAGTTGGGTAACAGTACTGTCATAGGCGTCTTTTCCAATAAGGGCAACGTCTGATATCAGGTCTTCTGCCATTTCACTCCTTAATCTTTGCTGATTAACATGCTCCAGCAGCAGGTCCAGCTTCTGATTGATTTCCTTTATTTGATCTTGTGCCATGAATATTATCTTCTGAATTTTGAAACCGGGTGTTATATTTTTTTTCCGGCCATGGACATGTTGGGTCCAATGGGAAGTTCTTTGCCCCTCAGCAGAATGTGCCAGTAAATCCATCTGAAAAGGATTTTCCCGTAGTGATTGAATTTTGTATTTTGTAACAATCCAAACGGTCCCACTCCCGGCAAAGGAAACATGCCTGCCAGAGGCTCAGTATCGTAATTAAAATCAATGATGGATCCTTTACCAAATCCTGTTTCAATATAGCAATTGGCATGACCATCGAAGCTCGCCATAAGGGCCCTTCCTTCAATGGCACTCATGATGTTCTCAAACATGATATCTGCAGCAAAATGGACAACAGAACCGGCCTTGGAGGTTGGAATATTTGAAGCATCACCAAGCACAAACATGTTTTCAAATTTCTCTGATCTCAAGCTGTGCTTATTCGTTGGGATGAAATTCAAATCATCACCCAGGCCACTTTTTTCAATAAGCCCGTTGCCCATATTTACGGGTACGATGGTTAATACATCAAATGGGATCTCCTGGCCATCATATGAAATAATTTTTTTCTCTTTATTATCAACCCGCTCAAGGTAAAACTCCGGGACGACTTTAATGTTTTTTTCTTCCAGTAAACCACTGAGCATTTTAGTGGCACGTGGTTTTGTAAACGCCCCGGGCAATGGTGTGACATAGGTAATATCCACTTTTTCACGTATCCCTGTTTCATGGAAATAAGCATCGGCGAGAAATACAAATTCCAGGGGAGCAACCGGACATTTAAAAGGGAGCTCGGCGATATTCATGACCAGCCTCCCGCCTTTCCATGTTTTAAAAAATTCGCCTAAGGCCACAGCTCCTTCTATGGTATAAAAATCAAATATCTGTTTGTACCACAATTCTTCTTTTAATCCGGGAGTTTCTTCAGGAGCTGTTTGAGTTCCGGTTGCCACGATCAGAAAATCATAGTTTAGTATCTTTCCGCCTTCAAGGATTACCTGGTTTTTTTCTCCTTCAATGAGATCAATTTTCGAATAGACCACCTTTACTCCGGGAGGAAAAAAATCGCTTTTTGGTTTCTGAACATCGTATTTTGTATAGAATCCAAACGGGATGAACAAAAAGCCCGGTTGGTAGTAGTGGGTTTTATGCTGATCAACAATTGTAATTTCCCAATCTTCCCGCTCCAGAGCGCTGCGAAGTTTGTTAGCCATTATGGTGCCTCCGGTACCGCCACCAAGTATTAGAATTTTTCTCATTTTTATCTTGCTATCTATTAGTTGACACTTATGTATTTATTGCTGGTAAGGATTTTCATGTTTAATAAGATGTTCCAAAATTACCCTTAGTTTCGTATATTGAATTCCTTATGGACATGATATATATCAACATTGTTGTATAACATAATATATAAATACTTCGATATTTAATAAATCTGTCATTGTGAAGGATAATTGTGAGGTTTGTGAGCACCGGTCGTATTTATTTGATGATCTGGACCCCGCGGAATGGAGCCTTTTGAATAATAGCAGGAAGGAAGTGGCTTGTAAAAAGGGCAGCATTATATACAGGGAGGGGGATCCTATTGAGAATTTCATTTATTTAATAAAGGGCTTGCTCAAAGTGTTTAGAACTGTGGGTGACAGGAAGGAGCAGATCATTGGCATCACAGATCCCATGGATTTTATTGGGTTGTTAAATATTTTTTCAAAGTCCACCTATATTTATTCCGTTGCAACCATTGAGTATTCAGAACTCTGCATAATTGACATTGAAACCATAAGGAAGATTGTTAAAATGAACGGCCGGTTTGCTTTGACTTTGTTGGAGAAAATGAGTTTGATGAATGACCGGCTTTTAGAAACCAGGCTTTCGATAAATCTCAAGAACCTGAGGGGGCGTACGGCTTATATCATCCTTTTATTTGCCAGGGACATATATAAATCAAATCGGTTTGAGCTGCCTGTTTCCAGAAAAGAAATTGCCGAATTGATTGACATGCGGACAGAAAATGTCATTCGAATTCTCTCAGAGTTCAGAAGGGATGGCATTATAAAAATTGAGGGAAAGAATATTGAAATAGCTGATCTTCAGCGCCTTGTACGGATTTCCGAATTCGGCTAAAAATGGGCCGGAAGCCTGCCGGAATTCTGATTCTACGGTCATTGAAGCTCAGGCAAGTCAGGACAAAGATCCATAAAATAGACACACTAAAAAAAATGCATAATGAAGATCATTATAAAATTTCCCGGATTGGGTATTTTTTTGTGGCTGTTAAGCAACAGCCTGTTTGCAGATTCCGGTCTTATTTCGGTGGAAGACCTGGCATCCATAATGAAAGACAGAAACACGATTATTGCTTTTTGCGGGACTTCTACTGAGTACAGGAAAGCGCGCATTCCCGGAGCGGTAAATATCTCTCTTATTGAATTGTATTGTAAGCCTGCTTCGAATGGGTATATTAAATCTCCCCATGAACTGGCCGGGTATTTTGGCAGTAAGGGAATCAGTGAAACAAAGAGGATTGTTCTGTATGACGAAGGCTCCGGTAAATATTCCGGCCGTGTTTACTGGATCCTGAAATACCTGGGAGCTAAGGATGTTAAGATCCTTGACGGACAGATGAAAGCCTGGCGTGCCGGCAGGAAACCGGTTGCACGGGCCCCGGTTTCGGTTAAAGCCACTACTTTTACACCCTCGGTTAACAAGGCTTTATTAGCTACTACCTCCCGGGTGAAGGCGGCCCCGGGTGTTATTGTGGATGTCAGGTCACCTGAAGAATTTATGGGAACAGATAAATCAGAACTCAGGAAAGGACACATTCCGGGTGCGGTCAACCTTGAGTTTAAGAAGGTGATGGATGGAAAAACCGCAAAAATAAAATCTTGTAACGAACTTAAACGAATTTTTTTCGAAAAGGGTATCATTCCTGATAAAGAGATCATTTTGTATTGCAGGACCAGCGTCAGGGCCGGAATCGTATTTTTCACCTTAACGGATATTTTAGGCTATAAGAATGTGAAAGTATATGATAAAGCTTTTTTTGGCTGGCAGGCAGATGCTGCTAATAAAGTGGTTAGGTGAACTGGTAAAACCGGTTCTGATTTTCAGGAATTATATGTGTAACACCTCAATGCTCATATGTTTTCCGGTACTTTTTAACCTGCTGGGCAAGACTGTTTGCAAAAACAAATTCATTTAATTCGGGATTATCGGCATCCAGGATGTCTTTTTTACTGCCTTCCCAGAATTTCTGTCCCTGGAAAATAAAGATCACTTTTGTGCCGATTTCCATTACCGAATTCATATCGTGGGTATTGACAATGGTGGTGGTATTGAATTCCTCTGTAATTTCCTTTATCAAATTATCAATAACAATGGCAGTTTTAGGGTCAAGGCCTGAATTTGGTTCGTCACAGAAAAGATACTCCGGGTTCAGTGCAATAGCCCTGGCCAGGGCAACCCTCTTTTTCATTCCCCCGCTGATCTCTGAGGGAAACAGATTATTGGCATTGGCTACATTCACACGGTTTAAGCAGAAGTTTACGCGGTCCAGTTTTTCTTCATGACTCATTTTTGTAAACATATCCAGGGGATACCGGATATTTTCTTCCACTGTGGAGGAATCAAATAGTGCCCCCCCCTGAAACATCATACCAATTTTTTTCCTGATCTCTTTTTTTTCTTTAAAGTTCAGCTTATTGAACACAATGTCATCATAGACCACTTCTCCTTCTTCAGGATCTAACAAGCCAATCAGGCACTTTAGAAACACTGTTTTCCCTGAGCCACTTTGTCCAATGATCAGATTGGTTATTCCAGGTTCAAAGTTCGCTGAAATATTGCTGAGGACCTGAGTTTCCCCAAAATATTTTGATATGTTTCTGGCTTCAATCATGACAGCAAGAGCTGTGTAAGAAGGACATTGAACAGCAAAATAACAACGCTGCTGTAAACCACAGCACGGGTACTTGATTTCCCCACTTCAATGGATCCCCCTTCAACATAATATCCGTGATAGGCTGAAATAGTTGTGATGATGAAGGCGAAAAACACAGATTTAACAAGGGCATAGGTGACATAGAACGGGACGAACAGATATTGAATGCCATACACGTAATCCTGTGGGCTGATCACTCCTGTAGCAATTACTGCAAACCAGCCTCCAAAGATACCGACACAGATACTGATGATTGTAAGAATGGGCATAAAAAGCATGGCTGCCAGTATTTTCGGAAAGATCAAAAAACTGGCCGAATTCACTCCCATGATCTCAAGGGCATCAA
>CAYOFK010000165.1:0-6024 GCA_964403185.1 uncultured Rikenellaceae bacterium
CATTAGCTCAGTTGGCTAGAGCGTTTGACTGGCAGTCAAGAGGTCATCGGTTCGACTCCGATATGCTCCACTATCAAGCAAAAAACAAAAACCCCTGAAAGGGGGTTTTTTATTTTTCCGGAAACCGTTGAAAGTATGCTTTCATAAGGGGTATTATTCCATTCACAGCCCGTTCTGACGGTGATCCAAGATTCATTGTTGGACGCGATGATGAGATTAGCTTTTTTGAGGATCGTTTATCACACGCTTTACGCGGGAGATGTAGGCACTACGTCATCACTGGCAGTTGGGGGCACACACCGGGCTTCAAGACTAAAGTAGTTCTTGAAGCCCTTAAGGAAAGGGAAACTATCGTTGCCAGAGATATTTCCTGGCCAATTGGGATGTTTTTTGAAAGACATTTTTTACGGAAATAGAATGCAGACATTCATATGTATTAAGAGGGCAAAGTTTTTTTTCATGACAGGGGGAGCAATGGATATCGGAGGAAATGACGGGAAACTTTTCTAAGTCCGGAGGATTCCAATATTTGTAGTCTACACTGCCATATATGGTAAGTGTAGGGATATCCAGGGCCACAGCCATATGTTTTGGACCTCCATCTCCTGTCACAATTATCGAACATTTTTGAATAAAAGCCCCAATTTGTTCAACGCTTGTCGGGGGGATAATCTTGAATATTTCAGCATATTTATAATTTTTAGCCAGATTTTCAATCACCATCTGATCCTCCGGACCCCATAAAATCATTAGTTCAACCTCAAATTGTTCTATAATGATGGTCCCGAGTTCCAGGAATTTATCCAAAGGCCATTTTTGTGTCAATGAACTTCCCGACACATACAGCCCAATGATCTTCCCATGAACACTTTTATGCTTCAAATATTTTGCTGCAAAATCTTTGGCTTCCTGAGTTGGTGAGAGGTAATATTGTATCGGTGGATTTTTAATTCCAATTGGAATTAAAACACTGAGGTTTTTTTCTACAATATAGTGGGCACCATCCATAAGTGGATTTCTTTCATTATAGAAAAAATTTCTAAGCCTTGGTAAACCAAATCTAAATCTTGCCCAGGCAAATAGCGTAATCAAAGAAGACCTTGGAATATTTATGAAATCAATACTTACATCAAAATGCCTGAACAACAATAAGAATAGAAATACAAGGAAGTGGCCTCTATCGTATTCCATTATTTCGTCGATATTCGGATTGTTCTTAATTATTCCGGAGAACCTCTTTGAAATAATAACAGTGATTTTAGAATGAGGAAATGTTTTCTTTAAAGCATAAAAAACCGGCGTTGTCAGGACGGTGTCTCCGAGTGGCTTCTGCCTAATAATAAGAATTTCAGGGACTTCTTTTTTTTCCAGAATCTCCTTCACATTCATTTTCACAAAATAGAAAGTTATAAGTGTGATCATTCAACACTCAGTGAATTAATGCCTCTTTATCTTAAGATATGTCTTAATGCTTGCCAATGAGCCTCTCCTTTAAAAGTATCATGAGGAAGATTAAAGATATAAAAATTCCCCGGGGCCCAAAATATCATTGTATCGACCTCCAATTGTTCTATTCATGATATTCCTAAGTTCCAGGAACTTATACAATATCCATATGTGTTTCAACGAATTTCATGATACACACTATGGGATTTAATGTAAATGGAGTATTTTTAGTTCAGATCAAAACCATTAATATTAAGAAAGTTTCTTATTCAAAGGCCGTTTACAATTATGATGAAATTTATCTTGTTCATCTTAGTATTAAGTATTGTTGGATTTCTAACAGGAAAGTTTATCAAACACAAATCCCTTTATCCTATTATGCCATTTCGTTATGATTTCAGGAAAAGAAGTGATACATTTTTAAAAGTCCTGGAATTATTAGATCAACGAAATGCTAAGATATTGATTGAAACAGGGACCTCCCGTGAAGGTCTGAAAGGTTCAAAAACGCAGGGAGCTGCCACCATCCTTTTTGGAAAATGGGCCAAGTTAAATAATGCAGTTTTGCATTCTGTGGACAATAGTGAAGAATCTCTTAAGGTCTCACGGGAAGAGGTTTGGGCGCAAAAATTAGAAAATAATGTGAAGCTCCATTTGTCAGATTCTCTTGAGTTTCTCGCTAATTTTAAAGAACCGGTTGATATGATTTATCTGGACAGTTACGATTACAGTGATCAACTGAATGAACAAATTAAAAGTCAAGTACATCATTTACAGGAATTTAAAAATATTGAAAACCGCCTTAACAAAGATTCAATTGTTCTGATAGATGACTGTGAATTACCCGGAGGGGGTAAAGGAAAGAAAGTAATCAATTATATGATTACAAAAGGCTGGAAAGTCTTCATAAAGGAATACCAGGTACTTTTAATGCATAAGGATTCTTTCGCTTTTTCAAAATAAATCAAAGAATGCAAGTTCCGGGTTTTACAACCACTTACTTCAAAACAATTTTTTCACTCCGGACGGTTTTCTCACCGGTGATCCTCAACAGGTAGATCCCTCCGGGCTGATCACTGATATCAATTTCTTTAACGAAAGCATCCTTGAAATCCGCTTTAATCTCTTCCCGGTAGATCATTTTCCCGTTCATATTGATGATTTCCAGTTGCACCGCATTCATTCCTCCTTTTATAATCACATGTACGAACCCCTCGGTTGGATTGGGATAAACAGAAGCGGTCATGGTCAATTCCAGTTCGTTAACATCAAGATTTCCGATAAAAATATCACCAGTACTGACCGGTCCGCAACTATTGGCATCGGAAACATCAATAGTGTAGGTTCCGGATTTCAGGTCTTCAAATTCCCCTGTTTGGTTCTGCACCGAACCCGGATTCAAGGTATAGGATAATGGAGTGGTGCCTCCTGATGCAAAAACGGTGATCATCCCGTCATTTGCGCCGCCGGCCGTCTCATCTGCAGATATTAACGAATCAATGCTGATGGCTTCGGGTTCACTAAGAACCAGGTTTTCCATGATCACAGGACCACAATTATTGGCATCATTAACCTGAACCATATAGTTGCCGGAAGCCAATCCTGAAAAAATACCCGTTCCGTTGACCATATCGATCGGATCCAATTGATAGATCAGTGGTTCAACACCACCGGTAGCAACGATATTGATTTCACCATCCTGTTGATCAAAACAGGTGATATCGGTTAGCGTTGAACTGAGGATCAGGATCTCTGTGGGCTGCATAATCTCTATACTGTCTGTTTTCCGGCATTGATTCAGGTCGCTAACCATGAGAGAATAAACACCTGCCTGGATATTATTCATGCTGCTTCCCATCCCTCCGTTTGACCAGAGGTAGTTATACGGTGGTGTACCTCCCTGAACAAGGGCATCAACCGCGCCATTGCTTCCGCCAAAACAACTGACATCCATATGATCAATAGAGACCCCGATAGGTTGGGGTTCCAGTATCTCAATATCTCCGGTCTCCATACAACCGTTGGCATCTGTCACTTCCACCATGTAAATGCCAGCGCCCAGATTGGTTGCTGTTGGTGTGTTCTGGCTGCCAGGATCATCCCACTGGTAGCTGTATGGCTGGATACCGCCTGAAACAATAACTGTAACTGCCGCATTATTGTCGCCATAACACAACAATTTATTTTCGGTTATCACTTTATTTTTTATTGGTCCGGGTTCTGAAACGGTAACATTTGTTTGGATTTCACAACCATTTGCATCGGTAATAAGTATGGTATAGTCGCCGGAAGGCAGATTTTGAAACACACCTGTTTCATTAACAACATCACCAGGAGATAATGAATAGGTCATTGGTCCTGTTCCTCCGGTTCCGGCAATATTTATTTCGCCATCCTGATAGCCGAAGCATGTAATATCCATAACCAAAGAGCTGCTGATTATGAGCTCCGGCGGCTCCATGATCTCAATACCGGCCGTTCCCTGACATTGATTATCATCCGTAATGGTAAGAGTGTAAATACCAGCAACAATATTGTTCATACTGCTTCCCATCCCCCCGTTTGACCACTGGTAGTTATACGGAGGTGTGCCCCCCTGAACAATCGCATCAACAGAGCCATCTTCCCCTCCAAAGCAGCTTACATTCATATAATCAAAGGATATATTGATGGCCGGAGGTTCTTCTATTTTAATTTCTCCGGACTCAATGCAGCCATTTGAATCGGTGACTGCCACCGTGTAGATGCCGGCGCCCAGGTTGATTGCTGTGGGTGTGTTCTGGCTGGCAGGATCATCCCACAGATAGCTGTATGGTTCTGTGCCACCTGAAACAGTAAGGGTGGCCGCTGCATTTCTGTCACCATTGCAAAACAATTCATTATCAAGTACTATTTCACTCTGAATTGGCTCTGGCTCTGAAATGGTAACCCCTGCCCGGAACACACAATCATTGGCATCGGTAACGACTACTGTGTATGTTCCTGCCACCAAACCGGTCAGGTCTTCACTTGTGGCCCCGGTTGACCATTCATAGGCATAGGGCGGTGTACCTCCCTGAACAGAAAGGTCAGCAATTCCGTTTTGTTCACCAAAACACCTTACATCCTGTCCGGCAATGGTTCCTTCAAGTGGAGCATCGGGCTCATTTATAGTGACAAAAGCATAAACATGGCACTTGCGGTAATCATAAACAGTGACCATATAATCCCCGGCCTTCAGGCCAACAATGGTTGGGCAATCCTTTCCGATCTTCTGACCCTCTGAATCTTCCCAAACATAATGCAGGGTTCCCTGTGCGCCAAGGACGGTCACTGTAGCTTCGCCATCACTTCCCCCATAGCAACTGACATCTTTTTTAATATTGATAAAGGCCATGAATTCATTTTTGTTTGACACTATTGTAAAGCTTGTATCAGCCTGGCAGGCATTGGCATCAACGATCAGGATAGAATAAATTCCTTCTTTACCCAGGCTGTCTATATCCTTCTCATTTGACACGTATCCCTCCGGACCAGCCCATGAGTAGGAATAATCGGGGGTTCCTCCGTTAACACTCAGACTAATGGCCCCATTTCCGCCTTCGGGGTATGCAATATCTGTAACTACTGAACCACCAAAAGAAACAGGTCCCGGTTCAGGTACAACAAAAGAAGCTGAAGCCGTACATCCGTTTTCATCGGTTGCCGTGATCTGGTAAACGCCTGCTGAAAGCCCGGACTGGTCTTCCATTGCAGGCTTTAAACCGGAACCGTCAGAAGTGGACCACAGGTAGGTTTTTGATCCGGTCCCGCCTGAAACTGTTATATCTACAGCCCCATCGTTCCCGTTGTAACAGCTTACGTTTGAAACCGATCCATTTATTGTTATGGATGATCTTTCAAGTATGGAAACCGTTATGGAAACCGTTTGATTGTTTCCATCTGTTACCGTCACCGTATAGTCCCCGGCTGCAAGTCCGGTTGCTGTTGAATCTGTTAAGCCGGGGTCGTGGCTCCAGGAATAGGAATAGGGAGTTACACCAAAATACGGTGTTGCAACAAGTTCTCCGTCAGTGCCACCAATACAGCCGGGATACTTTATTTTTGAGAAAACCACGGTAAACGGATATTCATACTTAAAAACGAAACCGTCCATGGCCGGACTGCCGGTGTTTGTCAAAACAATGGAACCTGCCTCCAGGTTTGCAGAAGCAAAAAATCCTGTGATCACTGTTTCCCCGTTTGAATCAAAAGAAACTCCGGTTCCGCGGTCTTCGAGGGTACCTGAGGTTTCCTCTGCACCAATGGCATTACCTTCGAGGTCATATTTTGCAAATCCGGTGTTGATATTTGTCAGGGAACCACTGTCCAGGGTATCCTGGTTAAAAATCACCTGTCCTGCATAATTCCCGGCAAATTGCACCACATTATTGAAATAGGCAAGGCCATAGGCATTATCATCTCCGGCATTTCCGTTCCTGCGGACCCATTGCAGTACCCCACTGCGGTTATACTTTGTAATATACATGTCTGATGCTCCAAAGCCATAAACAGGGCTGCCGGCCAGGGCATCCGTACTGTCAAAAGTAACCGGTGCCG
>CAYOFK010000166.1:0-5884 GCA_964403185.1 uncultured Rikenellaceae bacterium
CCATCCTTGAACTCAAGAAAATAAATCCAAAAGTCAGGATCATAGCCATTTCAGGCGGTGGACGGTCGGTTCCTGATGACTATCTGAACGTAGCTGAATATTTTGGTGCTATTAAGAGTTTCATGAAACCATTCGATATGAATGAGTTTATATCGACCCTGGATAGTTTGGTGTAGGGCAATTCCTTCTGCCTGTTCAGAATTCTGCTGAGTCTGATTGCCGGCCGCATCCAGTCCCAATCGGGGCATAATATAAATCGCCCCGGTGCATT
Source organism: uncultured Rikenellaceae bacterium (assembly GCA_964403185.1). Classification (GTDB taxonomy): domain Bacteria; phylum Bacteroidota; class Bacteroidia; order Bacteroidales; family VadinHA17; genus CAYOFK01. The sequence goes on from CAYOFK010000166.1 coordinate 272, forward strand.
TCTGCAAAACGCCGGCATTCCCTGCATTCCTGTTTAGTCACAGATTTTGCAATCCATCGCACCATCCCTGCACCGTGCAAAATCAGCGCCAAAACCTGATTGTTGCGATGCCCGGCCCCCCGGGTTGAAACCCGGGGTTATTCACATGCAACCACTTCGCGGTTGTATTCCTCCAAGCCTGCAAAGGATTGAACCTGGGTTTGATTGCCGGCCGCATCCAGCCCCATCGGGGCGGAAGGTAATAGCCCCGGGCATCGCCCGGGGTCACGGGGATCCGTGATGCCGGTCCGTGAGGGATGTTGGAGCAGGGCAAAGATTTAAATACGGACCGGAATAGTAAGATGCCAGTTAGAACCATCAATTTATAACTTTTCCTTAACTTTGGGGTGCAGAAAACCGTTCTATCGCTGCTTCATAAACGGGAGCAGAGGAAAGTCCGGACAGCAAAGAGCGCCATACTTCCTAACGGGAAGATGTCTGTGAGGGCATTGTAGTGGAGAAGAAAACAACTGCCGATGTTATGGCTTGAGCCATAGCAGGTAAAGGTGAGAAGGTGGGGTAAGAGCTCACCGGTTCCGGTGGCGACACCGGAAGCCGTCCACCATATGGGTTGAAAGACCATGTATACCGGCATCCATTTATGGTAAGGGTTGCTCGCCCAATGCCGGGGGGTAGGTCGATTGAGCCCTGCAGTGATGCCGGGCCCAGATAAATGATAGAATTCCGCTTCCGGGTGGAAACAGAATCCGGCTTACAGGTTTTCTGCTTTTTAAAAAAACTAAGAAAAATACCGGTTCAGTTTGAATCAGATTTTTCAAACTCTTCCTTTGTGAGTATTGTCAATGGCTTTTTGCCCTGCTTTTGGAGCGTTTGATTTAATTTCGGCAGGGTTTTATTAAATGTTTCATCCAGCTTTTGTTCCATTGCATCAACCTCTTTTTTCAGGTCATTGAGGCCATTGATCTGTGAATCGGTAGGCCGGCCCTGAAACAGTATAGGAGTTGCATAAAGAATGGCAATCTTGCCCCTGAGTTTTTCTTCACCGGAAATCCCTCCAACTTTAGTCTCAACCATTTCCTGATGCATTTCTTCAAGCCGGTCGGCGAGTTGAATGAGCTGCTTTCTGGTGGCACCTTTTGTTTCCTCTGCCAGTTTTCGGGCATCCTTCATAATGTTCACAGCTTTTGCATCGGTAAATGCAAGATCTTCCAGCATCTTATAGCCCTGATTAATGGTTTTAATGCGGATCATACGGTCTTCATCAGAATACGGGGAATCAGGATCAAGGCGAAGTTCCACAGTGCCTTCATAGGCATCACTGTTTTTAATAAGTTTCACTGTATATACTCCCGGGTCAAAAAAGGGTCCAAACATGGCAAACTGGGCCATTGATGGAGAGGAGGGCACCTTGGGTGGCTTTTTCATTACCGTCCATGCCACCCTGTTAAGGCCTTTTCGTTTGCTGGCGGGTAATTCAACAACGAAGTTTCCTTCGGCATCAAAAATCTCGATGTGCATATCACCGAATATATGTCGCTTTTTCAGATAATATGTTATGGTTGCGGCATCGGGAGCACTTTGCCCGGTAAATTCATCGTCGCCGGAAAAATCCTGGGGAATGGATAGCTTTCCGAGAACGAATGGTTGTGATTTAAGAAGGGCCACATCTTTTTCAAGCAGATCCGGTGTCACCTGCCTCAGGGGTGTGATGTCGTCCACAATCAGGATTCCCCGTCCGTGTGTTGCCAGTACCAGGTCGTGATCACGGGGATGAATAACGATTTCGCGCACACTGGCCCTGGGAATATTTCCCTGCATGCGGGTCCAGGATTGTCCATCATTAAACGACACATATAATCCTAATTCCGTTCCCAGAAACAACAGGTCCGGGTTCACAAAATCCTGGACGATGCTGTGGCAGTAGCCTTCAACATCCTCTGTTTCCAGGGTCCTCCAGGTAGCTCCGTAATCATCGGTTTTGAAAGCGTGGCTCTTCATGTCTCCGTGCCTGTGGCCATCAAAAGTAGCATACGCTGTTCCTGCTTCAAAAGGAGAAGTGGAAACCTGCGACACCCACGTATTCGCAGGAAGGTCCTTTATGTTGGGTGTGACATTGGTCCAGGTGGCCCCTTCATCGCGTGTAATCTGCAAATTACCATCATCCGTACCAACCCATATGACCTTCTGGTCTTTCGGCGATTCAGCAATGGTATAGATACTGCAATGGTTCTCAGCGGCAGAATTGTCCACGGTTAGTCCGCCGGTTTTATATTGTTCCTGTTTTGAAGGATCGTCTGTGGTCAGGTCAGGAGATATCCGCGTCCATGTATCGCCATTGTTTTTTGATTGATACAGGTACTGGGCGCCCACATAAAGAACATTTCTGGCTGGACTCTGATGAATGCCGGCATTCCAGTTAAAACGTAAATCTTCCGTTCCGGAGTCCTTTACCGGTTTGAGGAATTTGATATCCCCGGTGCTTTTGTGATACCTGAAAAACATGCCTCCCTGGAACTGCCAGTAAATAATATCTGTATCAAACTTATCGGGGATGACCGCAAAGCCATCACCAAAACCAATGCCTTTCCAGTCTGCATTGGTAATGCCGCCAACTTTTTCTGAGGGAGCGTACCACGATCCGTTGTCTTGAAGCCCTCCATACACATTATAGGGGTTTTCCATGTCAACAGCCACGTGGTAGAATTGAGAAACCGGCAGGTTCCTTAAGAGGGCAAAACTACTGCCCTTATCGGTTGAAAGGTATACTCCGCCATCTGTGCCGAGGTACAGGATGTTATTGTTTCTCTTACTGATCCAGAATGCATGATGGTCGGGGTGGACATTCCCGCCTGCGATATAAGCAGTCCTGAAATTTTTCCCTTTATTATCACTGACGTTCAGGTTGAAACTGGGTTTGTATACCCGGTTGGTATCCACAGGGTCGGCATACAATTGTGAAAAGTAGAAAGGTCGCTCCTTGATGGGGACCGTATTGTTTATTTCTATCCATGATGCCCCATGATCTTCAGAAAGGTATAAGGCTGATTCTTTTGACTCAATGAGAGCATACACGATGTTTGGCGTAACGGGAGACACCGAAACCGATACCCGGCCGGTTTCCCCCTGGGGAAGATTTTTACTGAGTTTTTGCCAGGTGGTACCACCATCGGTGGATTTATACAAACCTGAACCGGGGCCACCGGACCTGAAAGTCCAGGGTTGCCTTCTGAAATCCCACATTCCCGCGTATAAAATATCCGGATTGGAAGGGTCAATATCAATATCCGAACACCCGGTGCTTTGATTGATATAAAACACTTTTTCCCAGGTCTTTCCGCCATCTGTTGTTTTAAATATTCCGCGCTCCTCACTATCGTTCCATAAGGGTCCGAGCGCTGCAACATAAACAATGTCAGTATTTTCGGGATGGATGACAATGCGTCCGATGCGTTCGGTTTTTTCCAATCCCATCCTGGTCCAGGATTCGCCAGCGTCAGTAGTTTTAAAGATCCCTTCACCTATGGATACACTGTTCCTTGTCCATGGTTCCCCGGTACCAACCCAAACCGTATCGGGATGCAAGGGATCAATCCGTATGGCCCCGATTGATTGTGTATAGTCATCAAAAATGGGTTTGAATTTAACTCCTCCGTTGGCACTTTTCCAGAGTCCGCCACTGGCAGTTCCAACATAAAGAATGATGGGTCTGGAATCAATAGCATCAATGGATGTAATCCGTCCGCTCATTGTAGCCGGACCAATATGTCGTGCTTTTATGGCATCGATTGTGGAAGGTTTCAAAATTACCGGGTCCTGTGCATTGATATATTCCAGACTGAAACCAAGGAACAGGACTGTGATTAAAATTCCGGAAATAAAGCTGTTGCGGGTTCGTACGTTCAGTATCATTCTTCTGGTTTTTTAGGGTTACTAGAAATTTGATTCAAAAAACTGGCTCTTTGGGAGGTCCTCAAAGAGCCAAAAAGTATTCACTTTAATTTGTATTACGGAAGAATTCTTTATTTACCTGGTTTTTTAAAGAAACCTTCTTCAAAATCCGGATTATACTCAACATTGTCAATGGCAATCTCAACCATTACCTGGCCGTTGGAAAGGGTTGTAATGCTGAAAGGAACGGCCATGCCTTCAATCAACTGGTAGTTGCCATAGGACTGTGCTGATTCAACTTCCACGCCCTGCACCAATGTTTTGGACGCCGTTTTCAACAGAATATAGGATTCTTTATCAATAAAGTAGGTGGTCACGTCCTGGTCTTTATCTGTCAGTTTAAGTTTGTAAACTTCAGTGCCTTCAAGGTCATCGGTTCCGGTAAATTCAAGTGTGGAACCCTTTGATTTATAATCCCATAAAAGGCCATCCATATCCGATTGTTTTTTCATTTGTTTAAGTTGATCGGGGGGGAGTTCCTGCGGTTCTGTGGAGCCCATCATGGGATTCACAAACCATCCTGTTTCTCCATCGAAACCCTGGATGATCTTCTGGCCCTGGATGTTTATATCCATCCGGAAATTGTTCGGGCGTTTCTGGTACATATTGAATGTAAATTCTTGTCCGGCCTGTATTACTTTGCCGCTCAAACTGGCAGACTGTAATTTTAAGACTTTGTCCTGCCCGATGACTTCAAAGTGTTTTTTCAATATGTCATCAGCATTTTGTGCCTGGACAAAAAGTCCGAAGGATAGAAACAGAATTACTGTTAAGTTCAATGATCGAAATTTCATATTTGTAATTTTAGTTTAATGAGAAATCAAGGGTATCATTATTCATCTTGGGAAATTAGATAAATTTTTTAAAATCAGCAACTCCGGAACTTAATATTTGTCAAACAATCGCTTTTCTGATTGGGATAAGTTTTTTCAGCAGGTTTTCAAGCAGATCGAGATGCAGCATATTGGTCCCGTCTGAAAGGGCCTTCTCCGGTTCCGGATGGGTTTCGATAAAAATACCGTCTGTACCCACTGCAATTCCTGCTTTTGCAATAACCTCGATAAGCTGAGGCTTGCCACCTGTAACACCGCTGCTGTGATTGGGTTGTTGCAGGGAATGGGTGACATCAAGGACGACCGGGTATCCGAGTTGTTGCATTTCCACCAGGCCACGATAATCAACCACAAGATCATAATACCCGAACATGGCGCCCCTGTCGGTAAGAAGAACTTTTGTGTTTCCGGAATCAACAACTTTTTGTACTGCAAACCTCATGGCACCGGGGGCCAGGAACTGGCCCTTTTTTATGTTAACAACCTTTCCTGTTTTTGCGGCTGCCACCAGGATGTCTGTCTGCCTGGATAAGAAGGCAGGGATTTGCAGAACATCAACATAATCTGCTGCCATGGCTGCTTCATCCGGAGTGTGGATATCAGTTAGTACCGGGATATTAAACCGGTCTTTAACTTTTTTAAGGATGTTCAAAGCTTTTTTATCGCCAATACCGGTAAATGAATCGATGCGTGACCTGTTAGCCTTTTTATAGGATCCTTTGAATATGAATGGTATCCTGAGTTTTTCAGTGATCTCCAGGATGCGTTCGGCTGTTAGAAAAGCAAGTGCCTCATTTTCGATCGCACAGGGACCGGCTATTAGAAAAAAGTT
>CAYOFK010000167.1:0-5797 GCA_964403185.1 uncultured Rikenellaceae bacterium
CGTTAGACTGACATGCAGCTCAGCTCGCACCCGTTATGCATAAATAAAGCCAGAAGAATTTGAAAGTCGCCTGGAAAGGAACTATTGTGGGCGTTCAGCCTCGAATTCGCTTGATGCGATCATACGACGAGCGTTCACATTCGTATCTTGGATACATGCTCATTATCAATGGGGTGGTAGAAGCAGAAACTCGGGAGTTCATAGTTGCAATAGGCAAAGCAGCTCAGGCAAAGCATGGTTGCCAAGTAGGCTTCCAAGTTGAAGGAATGTCTGAATACGTTCGGGATGAGCGTTTGGAAGTAGCCAATTATTATAAGACGAGCAAACTACAGGTCTTAGATCGACAATCAGGTAAGACGGCAAATCCTCCTCCTTGGCATGGAATTGTTCCGGATCTTGATATATATCGTCGGCAAGGGCATCGGAGACTCGCTGCCAGGACCTATGATTTGAAATGCCAAAGCTGCATGTGGGCTTGTCGGATGCCGGTTGAGATGATTATCGATCATTGGAATCCTTCAAAAAAGAAGTACAGATTCGAAACGTTTTGCTACGGTCCAAAATCGTGTTCTTTGTATAGTTCAGGCCCAACACGCAAAGTTCCAGGTCGTCGTGGAATGACTTGGGAAGAGGAAGATTGGATAGATGAGGAGTCAACGGCTCATAGATCCTTAGATGAATGAAAATATTGCATATGAAGATAGGTTACTTACATACTATGCTAAGTGAAGCGGATAATCGTTCGGATCTTAAGTTGGTTGAGATTTCACTTGATCGGATTCCAGAGAACATTCTCCATATTATTCAAAATCATGATGCCTTTTGTGCGTCTGCAGTATTCGGTACGCAAGGTCTCGGTAGCCCAGATGAGTATGAGAAGCTTGTTCTTGAGGATGAAAGGGGTTGTAGGACAATTGAGTATTATAATAAGGGTATATCGCATATGTTGCATGGCACGGAGGAAGACCGCCCCATCTTTCAGGTGTTTGCACACTTACATACACTTCAGAACAAAGGGCATGCATAACAAATCATTTTTAAAAAACATTTTCTTAATTTTGAAGTTCAGTAAAGTATTCAAACAAAAGTGTAAATACAATGTCGGGGCACAGTAAATGGTCGTCCATTAAACGGAAAAAAGGAACCGCCGATGCTAAGCGCGGGAAGATCTTTTCAAGGATCGCCAAAGAGATCAGTATTGCCGTGAAAAACGGAGGCCCGGATCCGAATGGCAATCCAAGGCTGCGGCTGGCCATTCAAAATGCCAAAGGAGCCAACATGCCCAAGGACAATGTGGAACGGGCCATCAATAAGGCTACCAGGGATGGAAGTAATTTCCAGGAGGCAACATTTGAAGGTTACGGGCCAGGTGGAGTGGCAGTGTTTATAGAATGCCTGACGGATAACAATAACCGGACGGTAAGTGATGTGCGTTCAATATTTTCGAAGCGTGGCGGAAGCCTCGGAGTCAATGGTTCGCTGAGTTTTTTGTTTGAGCACAAAGGAGTGTTTACCGTTCCGGCAGGAGATCTGAACCGGGAGGAGTTTGAACTGGAACTGATCGATGCCGGGGCTGAGGATATTGAAGAGGAAACAGATGTCTTTGTTGTAACCACAGCCCTGGAAGACTTTGGAAATGTCCAGAAGAAACTTGAGGAACTTGGGGTGCAACCTGAAAATGCAGAATTGCAAAGGATCCCGAATGATACCAAGGAACTGGATCCTGAAAACGCCCGGAAATTCCTCAGGATGGTGGAGGATTTTGAAGAGCAGGATGATGTCCGGAATGTTTACCACAACCTGGAAATGACCGATGCATTAATGGCCGTTCTGGAAAACGCATGACAAGAGAAAGATAACCCGAACCGCCTGACGTTAAAAAATTGCTGCCCTTGAAGTTACAGATAACTAAATTCATCCAGCTAATCTTAGCCATACTGATTCTGACCGGCTGCTCGTTTAACGAAGTGGTAGTAGAAGATGTGCAGAGTGTACAAATCACCCATCTGCAAGGAGGTAAATTGGGAATGAAAGTGTACATCCCTATCTGCAATCCCAATAACATCAGATTTAAAGTTACCGGTGTTGATATACATATCAAACTCAATAAGATCGAGGTGGGAAAGATCACGAACTATCAGGATGTTAAAATTCAGAAAAACTCCAGAGAGGTTTATGCATTTCCCGTAGACATGCAATTATCAGGATTTTTAAAGGGGGCGCTGGCCCTCCTTTCAATGTCTGGCAAGGATGATATCAGAATAGCCATTGATGGAACGCTTGAAATTAAATACCTGCTGGGGAAAAAAATCATCCAGGTGCAATCAGAGGGCGAGGTGATTATAGATTGAAACACAACTTTCATTTTTGGCTGTAAATTTTTTTCCTTAATTTTATGAGTTAACAAATCAGTCTTCAAAATTCAAAACCATGAAAAATATTTTAGTACCTGTCGATTTTTCAAAAGACTCCATCAATGCACTCCATCATGCTATTAATATAGCCAATAAAATTAAGGCTCATCTCAGTATCATTCATGTAAGAAAGGATAAGAACTACGACGAGCCGTTTATCATTGACGGGAAGGAACAGGAATACGGAAAAACTGTGGATGAGTTTTTAAAAGAGATTGTTGATGATGCAAAAAAGAACTATACAGGTGGCGGCAGGGTTGGTTACAGTGTAAAGGTAGGAAGGATTTATAAAGCCATTACCGATCGTGCCGAAGAGGACAGGTCTTATTTGATCGTAATGGGGACACATGGGGTGTCTGGTTTTGAAGAGCTTTGGGTTGGCAGTAATGCATTCCGGGTTGTGTGTAAAGCTCCCTGTCCTGTACTTACCATACGTGGTGGGTTCAAGAAGATGGAACTGGATAAGATCATCCTGCCGATTGATGCTCCGAAGGAGACACGGAAAAAGGTCCCCTTTACTACAGAATTTGCCAAAGCCCTTGGAGCAGAAATACATGTTGTAGCCGTACGTACAACGAAGAGAAAAGACATCGTTGCCAGGCTCAAGAAATATGTTGACCAGACCGCTGAGTATATTGAAAACAGGGGTGTTAAGGTTGTGAAGTCTGAAGTGTATGGCAGCAACCTGGCAGATATTACCTATACCTATGGGGTTCACAAAAGCGGCAGGGTCATTTCCATTGTCAGCGACCTGCGCGGCACACCGGTCAGTATGGGCATCAGCACCACGGCCCAGCAAATGGTTAATCATTCACCCATACCTGTTCTAAGTATCCATCCAACATATCTGAAATAGCATATGCAGAGATATGTATGTCGATTTATTGTTCTCATGTGCCTGATTCAGGGTTTCTCATCTCAATATCCGGCGTTTTCACAGAATTTTGAAGCTGATACAAACCGTGGAGTCATTACCGGGACTGAGGGTTCCCTGTCTGTTCATCAGGATGAACAAATGGATGCTCTCCTGAACCGTTATATGACAGTCCAGAAAAAAAGAAAAGGCATGCCGGGACACCGCATACAGATCTATTTTGGTTCAGGCCGCTCGGCACGTGGTGATGCATATGAAGCCAAGGCAAAATTCCTTTCCGATTTCCCGGATATACCTGCATACGTGTTGTACCAGTCTCCTTTTTATAAAGTCCGGATAGGTGATTTCAGAACAAAGAGGGAAGCCTATAATGTTTTGCTGAAGCTGAAACGCAGGTTTCCAAATGCCTATATAACACCGATTGAAACTATAAATCTGCCACCCCTGAAATAAGAGCGTGGAATGATGAAAGAAAACCTGTTCCACCATTCCGGATTCATTATATTGATTAATTTTGGGATTCATTTGACTGAAGTATTGAATGAGTGATTCAATCAAGCATGAATGTGGCATAGCCCTGGTACGGTTGCTTCAACCGCTTGAATATTATCAGGTGAAATACGGATCCTGGCGTTACGGCCTGCAAAAGCTGTACCTGATGATGGAGAAACAGCATAACCGGGGACAGGATGGTGCCGGTACGGCATGCCTGAAAATGGGAATTGGCCCGGGAAAAAAATTTCTGTACCGGATCAGATCCAACAAAACAAATCCTTTAAAAGAAATATTTGAAGCAATTAATAAAGATTGTCTGGTTCGCTCAAATAACAACCATGCCCTGATGAATGATCCTGGCTGGGCAAAGGAACATCTCCCATTCGCCGGGGAAATATATCTTGGACATCTCAGATATGGGACTTTTGGAAAAAATAATATCGAATTGGTGCATCCGGTGATCAGGGAAAATAACTGGAGGTCGAGAAACCTGGCACTGGCAGGGAATTTTAACCTGACCAATGTAGATGAATTGTTCAACATTCTTCTGGATATCGGACAGAACCCTAAAGACTTTTCAGATACCATCACGGTTATTGAGAACATTGGACATTACCTGGATATGGAGGTTCAGAGACTTTACGATACCTATAAAAAGGAAGGTGTAAGTAAAAGGGATGTGTCCCCGAAAATCGAACGCGACCTGGATGTTGCCGAAGTGCTCAGGCGGGGAAGTAAAAAATGGGATGGGGGCTACACCATCGCCGGAGTATTTGGGCATGGTGATGCCTTTGTGATGCGCGACCCGTCAGGCATCAGGCCCGGTTTTTATTACAGGGACACAGAGGTTGTGGTCGTAGCCTCAGAGCGCCCGGTGATACAAACCACCATGAACATTTCACACGAGGAGGTTCATGAGATTCCCAGGGGCCATGCCCTCATCATAAAAAAAGACGGAGCCGTACGGGTCGAGGAAATTAATAAACCTTTGAAAAATAAAGCATGCTCGTTTGAACGCATTTATTTTTCCAGAGGCAGTGATAAGGATATTTACCGGGAACGGAAACGCCTGGGGGAATTATTGACGAACGACATCCTTAATGCAGTAAATAATGACCTGGAACATACGGTGTTCTCATTTATACCCAACACGGCTGAAACGGCCTTTTATGGGATGATTCAGGGGGTTGATAAAGTTCTGAATAATCAAAAGATCGAGAAGATCAAAGAACTGAAAACCTTTGGTAAAAAACTGGAGAAAATTGTAAATCTTCATCCAAGGATTGAGAAAATTGCGATAAAGGACGTCAAATTGAGGACCTTTATCGCCGAAGACGAGGGCAGGGACGACCTGGTTGAACATGTTTATGACATTACTTATGATACGGTAGATAAGGGCGTTGATAATCTGGTGATCATTGACGACTCCATTGTACGGGGCACTACATTGAAAAAGAGCATCATCAGGATCCTCGACCGGCTGGGTCCGAAGAAAATTGTAATTGTGTCATCTTCCCCGCAGATCAGGTACCCTGATTGTTACGGTATCGATATGGCAAAGCTGGGTGATTTTATCGCCTTCAGGGCAACCATTTCATTGCTCAGGAAAAGTGGGAAAGAGCACCTGATCAATGAAGTCTTCCAAAAAGTCAAAGCCCAGGAAGCCCTTCCCAAAGAAAAGATCATCAACCATGTTAAGGAGATTTACAAACCATTTACCGCCCGGGAGATTTCCAGGGAAGTTGCCTTGCTTTTGAAATCACCAGACATCAATGCAGATGTGGAAGTGGTGTACCAATCCGTTGAAAATCTGCATATAGCCTGCCCGAATCATACGGGCGACTGGTATTTTACGGGCGATTATCCAACACCTGGAGGGAATAAGGTAGTGAATACCTCTTTTATAAACTTTATTGAAGGAAGGAACCAGCGGGCATATTAGGTCAAACAGCCGCCTTAATAAACGGTAAAATAAAATTTGTCTTTTTAGCGTAGTTTTCCCATTCTGTCCCAA
>CAYOFK010000168.1:0-5793 GCA_964403185.1 uncultured Rikenellaceae bacterium
GTCCGAACATCATGGTGGCAGAGGTGGGAAGGTTCAGTTTATGCGCTTCCCGCATGACATCCAGCCATTGCTGCGACGATGCCTTTGCCGGAGAAACGATCTTCCTGACCCGGTCGCATAAGATCTCGGCTCCGGCTCCGGGCAGGCTGTCGAGCCCGGCCTCAACCAGAGCTTCAAGAATTTCCTTAAAGCCGGTTTTTTCAATCCGTGCCAGGTGTACAATTTCAGGAGGACCCAGGGCATGCAACTTCAGGGCCGGAAACAGATGCTTAAGATCGCGGAACAAACCGGTATAAAAATCCAGTTTGAGCCTGGGATGCAATCCCCCCTGCAGTAAAATTTGTTCACCGCCCCTGTCAAAAAGTTCCTGTATTTTGACTTTATATTCATCCATGGTAGTGATGTACACCCCCCCCTCTGCAGGGTTTTTATAGAAATTGCAGAATTTACATTGTGAAAAACAAGCATTGGTTATATTCACATTGCGATCAATCAGCCAGGTGACTTTATTAACCGGCGCCAGGAGATTCCTGAGGGTATGTGCCAGGCTGGTCAATTCCTGGGTGGGTGCATTTTCATATAGGAACAGTCCCTCATCTGCATCCAGAAATTCAAGCGATAATGCTTTTTCATATAGTGATAAGAAGTCCATTATTTTATATTCGGGCATACAAAAATAATACTCTCAGGGGAACAGCCGGTCCATCTTAAAATTTATTACCTTTGGGAAATATTATTTTCATAACAGATGCATATAGGAATCACTAATCAAATATCAGAAAATCAGACTGTTATATATCTGATTAAGAAAGACACAGGCCTGGCTAACATTCCCCTTACAGACGATCAGAAGAGCTACATTAAAACCTGCATCAGGAATGATCAGACCCAGGTTTTTATAAATGAATACAACAGGTGGGTCTGTATCCAGGTGCAGGATCCGGAAAAGGATGGAAATGCCGGACTGGAATCTTTACGCATTGCCGGGCATAAACTTCACAGGCATATTGTCAGTCAAAAAATTGAAGCGGTCCAGCTTGTAGATAAATCATCCGTTCCGGGTGGAATTTTAGCACTTGCCGAAGGACTGGCATTAAGTAATTATCAATTCCTGAAATACATTAATAAGGCAGATAAAAGGAGGCATTCTCTTAACCGGATTGACGTATATGGCAGCGCTTTTAAGGAAGAGGTTGCATACCTGAAAAATGTGATTGAAGGTGTTTACTTTGCCCGGAACCTTATCAACGAACCTCTTTCGTATCTCACTGCAGAAAAGCTTTCGGAGGAAATTGCAGCTAAGGGTGAGGCGGCAGGTTTTAAAGTGGAGGTATATCACAAACAAAAGATCAAATCTCTGAAAATGGGTGGTTTACTTGCGGTAAACCGTGGCAGTGTTGACCCTCCCACCTTTTCTGTATTGGAATGGAAGCCTGAGAATGCCATCAATAAAAAACCGCTTGTTCTTGTTGGAAAGGGGATTGTGTTTGATACCGGAGGGTTGAGCCTGAAGCCAACGAAAGACAGTATGGATTATATGAAATCTGATATGAGTGGCGCTGCAGCTGTTGCGGGAGTGTTGTATGCCATTTCCAGATCAAACATTCCGGTGCACACTGTGGGGCTTATACCGGCTACGGATAACCGGCCTCATGGAAATGCATATACTCCGGGTGATATAGTGCATATGGGAAATGGCATGACCGTTGAAGTTCTTAATACGGATGCCGAGGGCAGGATGATCCTTGCGGAAGCCCTGCATTATGCAAAAAATTATGATCCGGCCCTGGTTATTGATATTGCCACATTAACCGGTGCGGCGGCATCTGCCATTGGCAAATATGGTATGGTAGGTATGGGAAATGCAGGTCCAGAGATTTTTATGTGTCTTAAAGAATCGGCCGATAAAGTCAGTGAAAGGATCGTGGAATTCCCTTTCTGGGATGAGTATAAGGATCTTTTGAAATCCACAATTGCAGACATTAAGAATATTGGAGGGAAGGAAGCAGGGGCGGTCACTGCAGGAAAATTCCTGGAGTACTTTACCGACTACCCATACATTCATCTTGATATAGCAGGGCCGGCATTTGTTCAGAAGGAATATGATTACCACGGCATTGGCGGAACCGGATACGGCATCCGAAGCTTGTTTGAGTTTATCAGAAACTGCAAACTGTGATCCGTTTTCAAATGACTACATTCTATGCAACAAAATACAACGATGAACTCAGATAAAATCAGGATAGGTATCACACAGGGAGACATTAACGGTGTGAGTTATGAAGTGATTATAAAGTCCCTGATGGACAACAGGATCTTCAATTCCTGCACCATCCTTGTGTATGGATCTCCAAAAGTGGCCGCCTACCACCGGAAAGTATTGAACCTGGATAATTTCAGTTTCAATAGTATAAAATCGGCCACCGAGGCCAACGACAAACGTCCAAATATCGTGAATTGCCTGGATGATGATATCCGGGTGGAGCTTGGAAAATCGACTGATATTGCCGGTAAAGCATCAATCAAATGCCTTGAAGATGCGGTCAGGGACCTTAAAGATGGCAAGATTGATGTACTTGTTACAGCTCCTGTTGACAAGCATAATATTCAGTCTGATCAATTCAGGTTCCCGGGACATACTGAATACCTGGAATCGGTGTTTGAATCTGAACAAGGTTCCCTGATGTTAATGGTCAGTGAATCCTTCCGGATTGGGGTTGTCACAGGACATGTCTCTTTTTCGGAGATCCATGATCTTATAACGGAAGACCGGATTTTGAATAAGTTGCGGATCCTGGACCAATCCCTCAAAGTTGATTTTGGGATAAGAAAACCAAATATTGCTGTTTTAGGCCTGAATCCGCATGCCGGTGATCTGGGATTGATTGGTAAGGAGGAGCAGGAAGTTATCAGTCCTGCTATTGACAAAGCACGGGATGAGGGCATCATGGCCCTGGGACCTTTTCCGGCCGATGGATTTTTTGGTGCTCTCAGTCAGCAAAAATTTGATGGCGTTCTTGCGATGTACCACGACCAGGGACTCATTCCGTTTAAAACCCTGGCTTTTCAGGATGGCGTCAATTATACGGCCGGATTGTCAATAGTGCGTACAGCGCCCGTACATGGAACGGCTTATGACATTACCGGAAAAGATCAGGCATGCTTTGGCTCAATCAGGAATGCCCTGTACCTGGCTGTTGACATTTATAAAAAGCGGCAATTGAATGATGAACTAACAGCACATCCACTGGCCCACCATGATGTGAATAATGATGCCTGACCGGTTGCAGGTTTGAGCCCGTTTTCAGTTCAGCATGTTCCACTGTTATAAAACATACCGACCCCCGATGGTTTATGATGAATATTATCATCTACAGGCCTTATTTATTATTAATTTTGTCTGTACTTACCAATACTCATTAACATGATGTCGAAAATTAAGAAAAAAGTGGCCCTTGATTACCATTCCACCGGCCGGCCGGGAAAAGTGGAAGTGGTCCCCACCAAACCCTATTTGACGCAATACGATCTTTCCTTAGCCTATACCCCGGGAGTGGCAGTTCCCTGCCTTGAAATTTATGACAATGCCGAAGAAGCCTATAAATATACAGCAAAAGGGAACCTGGTTGCTGTGGTTTCAAATGGTACGGCTGTTCTTGGATTGGGAAACATTGGAGCGGTAGCCGGTAAACCTGTAATGGAGGGGAAGGGCCTGCTGTTTAAGGTTTTTGCCGATATTGATGTTTTTGATATTGAAGTGGATGCCACTGATGTTGACAAAGTGGTTGAGATCGTTAAGGCCATTTCACCAACATTCGGAGGGATCAATCTTGAAGATATTAAAGCCCCTGAATGCTTTGAAATTGAGAACAAGCTCATTAAGGAACTGAACATTCCGGTCTTTCACGATGACCAACATGGTACAGCCATCATTTCAGGGGCCGGACTCCTTAATGCATTGGAGATCAGCGGAAAAAAAATTGGAGATTTAAAATTAGTGGTGAATGGCGCCGGGGCTTCAGCCATTGCCTGTACGCGCTTTTATCATTTCCTGGGTGTAAAGCCGGAAAACACCGTTCTGTTAGACAGCAAGGGTGCTCTGAATACTAAGCGTAAGGATTTGAATGCGATAAAGCAGCAATTTGTCACAGACCGGAATATAGACACACTTGAGGAAGCCATGAAAGGCGCAGATCTTTTTTTGGGATTGTCAAAAGCCGGCCTGGTAACAAAAAAAATGGTGGCTTCCATGGCATCTGATCCTATTGTATTTGCAATGGCCAATCCCGATCCTGAGATAAGCTATGAAGATGCTATGTCGGCAAGGGACGATGTTATTTTTGCAACCGGACGGTCGGATTACCCAAACCAGATTAACAATGTCCTGGGATTTCCATTCATCTTCAGGGGGGCATTGGATGTCAGAGCCACCACGATCAATGAAGAGATGAAAGTGGCTGCAGCCATGGCCCTTGCCGAACTGGCAAAAGAACCGGTACCGGATTATGTAAACCAGGCCTATAATGTTAAAAACCTGGTTTTTGGAAGGGAATACCTGATCCCTAAACCTATGGACAGGCGATTGATCACCAGGGTGGCTGTAGCAGTAGCAAAGGCTGCCATTGATTCAGGTGTGGCAAAACATCCAATAAAAAACTGGGATGCCTATGCAGAAGCGCTGAATAAACGCCTTGGATACGATGATAAGGTGCTGAGTTTCATCCGTTCAAAGGCAAAGCAGAATCCAAAAAAAGTGGTTTATGCTGAAGCAGAAAATCTCACCGTGCTTAAGGCGGCCCAGGAGGTTATTTATGCCGGTATTGCGAAACCGATTTTACTTGGCAATAAACAAAACATCACAAAACTGATAGAGGATAACGGACTGGAGCTGCAAAATATTTTGATTGTTGATCCCCGGAACCCCAAAGAGACCAGAAAACTGCGCAAGTTCGCGGAGATCTATTACGAAAAGCGAAAACGAAAAGGGATCACTGTTGAAGACGCCTATGAGAAAGTAACCAACAGAGATCATTTCGGCGTGATGATGGTTGAAACCGGTGAAGCAGATGCCTTTATTTCGGGGATGACCAGGAAATATGCCGATTCCATCAGACCGGCACTTGAAATTGTTGGCACTACCAGTGACCTTCATCTTGCAGGTATGTATTTGCTGATTACCAAAAAGGGGCCATTTTTCTTTGCAGACACCACTGTAAACATCAATCCTACTTCCGAACAATTGGTCAAAACAGCCATTATGGCTGCCCGGGAGGTGAAAAGGTTTGATATAGAACCCCGTATCGCCCTGGTTTCCTATTCAAATTTCGGGGCATCCAAAGATAAAAGCCCGCAAAAAGTGAGGGAAGCGGTTGAACTTTTGCACAGGGATTATCCTGATTTGATTGTTGATGGTGAGATGCAGGCTAATTTTGCTTTAAATAAGGACTTAAGAAACCGTCTTTTCCCATTCACCAGGCTTGCAAATAAGGATGTAAACACATTGATTTTTCCTTCATTGAATTCCGGCAACATTGCCTATAAAATGATGCAGCAGATTGGTGGGGCGCAGGTGATCGGGCCAATACTGCTGGGAATCAGCAAACCCATTCACATCATTCAGATTGAAAGTTCAGTGAGGGAGATCGTTGATATGACTACCATAGCAGTGATTGATGCCCAGTGTATGGAGGAAAATGGATGTGATTAGGGACCAGGTGCAGGTTGGAAGTGATTTTGTGTGTGGAGTGTTTGTTTTCAAACCACCCCGTCTCCCTCCCTGCGGTCAGGATCCAC
>CAYOFK010000169.1:0-5719 GCA_964403185.1 uncultured Rikenellaceae bacterium
AATGGAGTGAATCTGAGTCATTTATCAGCAATGGTATAATAATCAGGTTGTTGATAAATTTGAAAGGAAAGCTTACTTTGTCCTGATTGGGATCTGTAATGTGCAAACTGTTAATCTGACTCTGAGCTGTTATTGTGGAGGTGGTAAATGCAGATCCAATGATTGTTAAAAGCAGGATAAGCACATTGTATTTTAATTTATTCCTTTGAAACATAATATATTGTAAAGATATGGTTTTCTCAAAAATAGTAATTAGATAAAAAAATCTTTTCATCAGGAGCCCGGAAAGGATTCCTGCAAAACAATCCTCCTTTCATTCCATTAAGATGATAGTTATAAATGATTGGATGCGTAAAAAGGCCGGAATGTTGTCCGGAATGTACAAAAACAGAACCTGCTGTAAGTGCAGGGAATTTGGGATGGTGCAGTTTTTAAAATCCCGGGTCTTAGTTGAAACTTTTTATGCAATCATCCAGATTCTCATAGATCTCGAAAATATTATGCAACTGAAGCAGTTTAAACAGTTCCATAACATCCGGGGCGATGTTGCATATTTTAAAGATCCCGTAGTTGTTATTTGCCCGCTTCATAACAGAAAGGAATACGCCAAAACCTGAACTGTCAACATAGTTGATCCCCGCCATGTTTAATACCAGTTTAGTGTTTGGCTTGGTAAAAAAATCTGTCAGTTCTTTTTTGCCTTCTTCAGTTACAAGGGCATTAAACTTCTTAATGCTGTCATCAAATTTCACAACAGTGACATCTTTGATCTTTTCTGATTGAATAATGCTCATAGCCGGATTATATTTTATTCGGATTTTTTTATTTCATTCAGCTCCTGTATGGCTTTTTTTGACTGGTGATCAAACGTCTCGATAAGTTCTTTGAAACGGTTAACCTCTTTTCCTTCCTTTGCAAGAAACTCCAGGTCCTTCAGGTCTACGGCCAGCGATTCCATCCCCATAACAGCAACGGAAGATTTTGCCTTGTGGGCTATCAGTCCCAGGTTGTACCAATCCTGTTTTTGATAACAGCTTTGCATTTCCTCAAGGAAGGTGGGAATCTGCCCTATAAATATATCAATCATCTCCCTAACCAGATCCATACTGTCCCCTGCCATCCCCTTTAAATATGAAAGATCAACTATTTTACCCTGGCTGTCCATGTGGTGATGAGAATAGATCTGATGTGCTGTGGAATCCGGCTTAAAAGTATAAAAAAAACTTATCGGTACAAAATATTGAATCCTGAGAAAGCTGCCATCTCTTCCTGACGACCATGATTGCTGAACTATTTGATCCTTTTTTCGTATCAATAATTGTTAATCTGCCCGGAACAGTATATTTTTAGTTCATAAAATTGGTCCATGCGTGA
Source organism: uncultured Rikenellaceae bacterium (assembly GCA_964403185.1). Lineage (GTDB taxonomy): Bacteria > Bacteroidota > Bacteroidia > Bacteroidales > VadinHA17 > CAYOFK01. The sequence goes on from CAYOFK010000169.1 coordinate 1,375, forward strand.
ATTTTTAAGGACCTTTGCCTAAATTTGTTACCATGAAATACAGGATCATCATAGCATTCGTGAGTTTGTTTTTTACCACCGCAACGGCGCTTCAGTCGCAGAGTTTACCTGACATCAGGAAAAAGGAGTTTGAAATGCAGCAGGCCGGGTCTGAAAAGGCATGGCTGGATCTCCAGAAGGGTTTAAAACTGTATGAAGCTGGAAAGGGCACCTATAAACAGGCCCTGGGATATTTTTTAAATATCCATGACGTATATCCCTACCATCCCGGAGTGAACTATTTGATTGGTGTCTGTTATCTGTATTCAGATCATCAGAAATCGGCCCTGCCATATTTGAAGGCGGCGTATGAGTTTAATCCAAATGTAACCAAAGATCTGAGGTATATGCTGGGCAAGGCCTACCATTACAATTACGATTTTGAAGAGGCCCGGGTTGAATATAAAGCATATGTAAATAACCTGGATAAAAAAGATCTGAAAACAGTGGATACCCTTGAGATTGGAACCCTTATAGCACAATGTGCAAGCGGTCAGGAACTGATGAATGATACACTGAATGTGATCATTACCAATTTGGGATCGAAGATAAATTCGGAATGGGACGATTACTTTCCCGTCTTTACTGCCAGTGGCGAGCGGATGTTCTTTACATCCCGGAGAAAGTATTTTCCTGATGAAAAAAGGAACATTCTTGATAACAAATACAATGAGGACATCTATGTATCGATGTTCAGTAGCGATTCCGTTTGGGAACCTGCTCAAAATCTTGGGAAACCTGTAAATACAAAAAATAATGATGCGGCTGTTCTGGTTCCCCCGAATGGTGATACTTTGTTAATATACAGGGGTAACAAGGGCGGTGGTGATATCTTGTTTAGTGTTGAGAGCGATGGAGAATGGAGTGATCCGAAAAAAGTGTCTTCCAGGATCCGGTCCAGGGATCATGAATCCTCGATGTCAATAACCCGGGATGGCAAAACCTTATTTTTTGTAAGCGACCGTGAAGAAGGCAGTCAGGGGAAACTCGACATATTTTTTTCAGAATTGGATAGTGAAGGCAAGTGGCAGGATATGGTAAATATGGGCCCGGTAATAAACTCTGAATATAATGAGGAAGGTGTATTTATCAGCGGGGATGGTCAAACCCTGTATTTCAGTAATGATGGTCCGGAAAGCATGGGGGGGTATGATGTTTTTGTGTCGGAAAAAGACAGTGGCCTCTGGTCTGAACCAGTGAACCTGGGCTTTCCTGTTAACACACCGGCTGATGATATCTTTTTTGTGCCAACCGATTCACTGACAGCCTATATCTCCTCCATAAGGGATGACGGAAAGGGCCTGATGGATTTATATAAGCTGGCCTTCATTCCGGATGTACCCGAACCGGAGCCGGAACCCGAACCTGAGCCTGAACCGCCACCGGTTGTCGTGGTTCCTCTGGTGATACCGGATCCCACATTTGAATTGCATGGGACCATTACGGATGCTGCAGACTCAAACGTTTTGATGGCACGTCTGGAAATCATTGACATGGAAGAAAACCAGATCATTGCAACTACCATCTCAAACAATACCTCCGGCTCCTATTCTCTTTCACTCAAAAAGAAACCACTTTATGGCATAGAGGTGGAAGCGGCAGGATATATGTTTTATCTCGATATCATTGAAGTGCCTGAAGATACAGCCCTGACTGAGATAAACAGGGACTTTACCCTGAAAAAGATAAAAGTCGGAGAAAAAATCGTTTTACGCCACATCTATTTCGAATTTAACAAATCCAATCTGACGTCCGACTCTTCTACGGAACTTGACAGGATCGTTGATTTTCTGAATAATAATGCCAACCTCCGAATTGAAATATCCGGGCATACCGATAATATCGGCAGCGCCCCGGTAAACCAGAATCTTTCTGAAAGGCGGGCTAAATCGGTGGTGGATTACCTGATACTGTACGGAATAGCCCAAACCAGACTGGAGTACAAGGGATATGGCTTTAGCCAACCCGTCAGCAGTAATGATACCGAAGAAGGCAGGGCCCAGAACAGGCGGGTTGAATTTAAAATAGTTGAATAATTGACGGGTTGTGAATGGGCCCTTCCCGGGAGGATCTGTCTGCCGGTTTGCCGGGGGGCATCCGCTCATCCGCTTATCCGTTCATCCGCTCCGTTCATCCGCTTAGCGCTTTGAAAGCGCTTAGCGGCTTTCCAAAAAACGGATTCCATATATTCAGTTTTCGTACAGGCTCAACCACCCCGTTTCACGACTGCTGTCGCGTCTTAAGTGTTTGATAGTGTGCTGATGAATTGCCCGGTCTGCCGGTCTGCCGGGGGGCATCCGCTCAGCTCATCCGTTCATCTGCTCAGCTCATCCGCTTAGCGCTTTTGAAGCGCTTAGCGGTTTTCTTAGCAGCTTTCTTAACGGTTTTCTTAGCGGCTTTTTTGGCGGGCTCCAATTGCGGGATTTACTGCCTTAGCCGAACAAAAGCCCGGTCTGCCGGTCTGCCGGGGGGCATCCGCTCAGCTCATCCGCTTAGCGCTTTGAAAGCGCTTAGCGGTTTTCTTAGCAGCTTTCTTAGCGGCTTTCCAGGGATGTATTCACACGCATCCCGGTCCATTCCACCCAAATGCCTGAAGAACTTCTTCCGCAAGATTAAATCATCAGGTTCCAATGTAACACAGATTGTAATTTGTTTTTTAACATCTGGGTTGACTGACTTTTATCACCTAACTGAATGGTCTATTATTATTACATTTGTAATCCTGAATACTAGCTGACAAATGGTTAAAGAAACAGCCTTTTATAAATATCATAAAAAGCTTGATGCCCGCATGGTTACTTTTGCGGGATACCGGATGCCCATTGAGTATTCGGGGATTAACGATGAGCATATCGCTGTCAGAAAGGGTGTTGGGGTATTCGATGTTTCCCACATGGGAGAGATCAGGGTAAACGGAGTACAGGCATTGCCTTTCCTTCAATACATTACGACCAATGATGTGTCAGATCTGGTGGATGGCAGGGTACAATATTCCTGTTTCCCGAATGGCAGAGGGGGCATTGTTGATGATCTGTTGGTTTACAGGATCGGACAGGATTCTTATTTGCTTGTTGTTAATGCCGCAAATCTGGAGAAGGACTGGAACTGGATTCAAAAACACGGAGCAGCCTTTGATCTGGTTGATGGCGCCGGTCTGTTAAATGCGTCTGACCGTACTGCACAGCTGGCCGTTCAGGGACCCCTGGCCTTAAAAGCCATGCAGAAACTGACCTCTGCAAATGTATTGGATATGGAGTTTTATTCCTTCCGGGATATTGAATTTGCCGGGATCAGGGATGTTCTGTTTTCAACTACCGGTTATACCGGTTCCGGGGGTTGTGAAATCTATGTTCCGAATGAAGGGGCAGGGCAACTTTGGGAGGCTGTTTTTGAAGCCGGTGCAGAATTTGGGGTCAAGCCAATTGGATTGGGAGCAAGAGATACCCTGCGCCTTGAAAAGGGCTACTGTTTATATGGGAATGATATCACAGATGATACCTCACCCATCGAAGCAGGACTGGGCTGGATCACAAAGTTTACGAATTCAAAAGACTTTATTGACAAAGATTTCTTATTGAAACAAAAAACTGAGGGAGTAGACCGCAGACTTAAAGGATTTGTCATGAAGGAACGGGGCATCCCCCGGCAGCATTACAGGCTCTTAAACACCGATGGGGTGGTAATAGGTGAGGTCACATCCGGTACTATGTCCCCAATGATGAAGCAGGGGATAGGAATGGGGTATCTGAAAAAGGGTTACTGGGCTGAGGGTACCGAGATCCTTGTTGAGATAAGAAACAAGCAGCTCCTGGCTGAGATCGTAAAATTCCCGATTTATAAGGACTGAATCTTTTATCCTGCACGGGGTAAATAGATGTCAGCAGGTTCTGCAACCATGTTATATATCATAAAAAACCACATAATTATAAGGCCGTATTAGGTATGTCACCACAAGACATTAATTTTATTAATTCCAAAACACAAAAATTTTTGAACATGAAAAAGCATAATTTTTACGCTGGTCCGTCCATTCTTCCGCAGTTTACCATTGATAATGTAACAGAGGCAGTGAAGAATTTTGCAGGCACCGGCCTGTCCCTTATGGAAGTTTCCCATAGAAGTAAGGAGTTTGTTGCAGTCATGGATGAGGCCCAGGCTTTGTTCAGGGAGTTGCTAAATATTCCGGAAGGGTACCACGTACTATTCCTGGGTGGAGGTGCCAGCACGCAATTTGCCATGATCCCCATGAACTTAATGCGCTCAAAATCGGCTTATCTGAACACAGGGTCCTGGGCTTCAAAAGCAT
>CAYOFK010000170.1:0-5483 GCA_964403185.1 uncultured Rikenellaceae bacterium
ATGGAAAAAGGTTATTCGGTTGAGAAAATTCATGAACTGACCAAAATTGACAACTGGTTTTTATACAAACTTAAAAACATCATTGATGTTAAAAACGATCTTTTGACAATTAAGGAACTGTCCGGGGTGGTTAAAGAAAAAGTACGTGAGGCCAAAATTCTTGGTTTTTCTGATTTCCAGCTGGCGCGGGTTCTGTTAGAAAAAAAGGTCGATGAAATTGAGAAAGGCCTGATGCAGATCAGGAAATATCGAAAAAAATATGGGATTTTACCGGTAGTTAAACAAATTGACACCCTTGCTGCCGAATATCCGGCTCAAACCAATTACCTCTATCTGACCTATAGCGGAACGGAGCATGACCTGGAATATGGGGATAAGAATAAATCGGTCATTGTGCTGGGTTCCGGAGCCTACCGGATTGGAAGCAGTGTGGAATTTGACTGGTGCAGTGTAAATGCTCTGGATGCTGTAAAAAACGAAGGGTACCGGTCGGTAATGATCAATTACAACCCTGAAACGGTGAGTACCGATTATGATATTTGTGACCGGCTGTATTTTGATGAACTTTCCTTTGAAAGGGTTTTGGATATCGTGGATCTTGAGCAGCCAAAAGGGATAGTGGTTTCAATGGGAGGTCAGATACCAAACAACCTGGCCATCAGGCTACATCGGGAAGGGGTAAAAATTCTCGGCACATCTGCCATTTCCATTGATAATGCTGAAAACAGACACAAATTTTCCTCAATGATGGATAAAATTAGTGTGGACCAGCCTGCATGGAAAGAATTAACCAATATTAAGGCCATACATGATTTTGTGGACAGGATGGGTTTTCCGGTACTTATCAGGCCTTCATATGTATTATCCGGCGCCGCCATGAACGTTGTTTCCAACAAGGAAGAACTTGATCATTTTTTACAGCTTGCTGCCAATGTCTCCAAACAATATCCTGTTGTGGTTTCAGAGTTTATTGAGAATGCAAAAGAGATTGAGATAGACGCAGTGGCCGATAAAGGAGAAATTGTTGCCTATGCCATTTCAGAGCATGTTGAATTTGCGGGAGTTCATTCGGGTGATGCCACAATAGTGTTCCCCCCGCAAAAAATTTACTTTGAAACCGTTCGAAGAATCAAGAGGATCAGCAGGCAGGTAGCCAAAGAGCTGAACATAACCGGGCCTTTTAACATGCAATTCCTTGCCAGGGATAATGATATTAAAGTCATAGAATGCAATCTGAGGGCATCGCGAAGCATGCCTTTTGTGTCTAAGGTTTTAAAAACCAATCTCATTGAGATGGCCACCAGGATCATGCTTGGAAAATCAGTCAAGCCTCCTGAAAAATCAATATTTGAACTTGATTATGTGGGAGTTAAAGCCCCGCAGTTTTCTTTCAACCGGCTCCAGCACGCAGATCCTGTATTGGGTGTTGATATGTCATCGACCGGAGAAGTGGGGTGTATTGGAGACGACTTTTATGAAGGGATACTGAAATCCATGTTATCGGTAGGTTATACCATACCTAAAAAAAACATACTGCTTTCCACAGGGCCTGCCCGTGATAAGGTAGAACTTGTTAACAGTGCCCGGGCCTTGATAGAGAAAGGATATCATTTGTTTGCCACCCGGGGAACCTCAGAATTTTTGAAAATGAATGGAATAAAATCAACAGCTCTTGCCTGGCCGGATGAAAACAGAAAACCCAATACTCTTGATTATCTCAGGGAAAGAAAAATAGACCTGGTTATAAATATTCCAAAAAACCTGTCGAAGTCTGAATTGAATAATGACTATACTATCCGGCGGAGTGCCGTGGACTATAATATACCTTTGATTACCAATGCACGTCTGGCCAGTGCATTTATACTTGCATTCTGTAAAATGGATGCAGAGGATATTGCAATTAAAAGTTGGGACGAATATTAGCCCGGCGGTAAAGCGAATCAGCCGGCTTTATTATAACAGGAAGGCAGAATGATGGTTGGCCCCTTATATTATGCAGTTGCTTTTATCTCCATACTTTGTGTCCTGATCTATTTCCTGCTTATCAGATTGTTTTCAAGGACCTGGTCATCCATAATTGAAACCCGTACTGACGGTGTATCTTCGTCGCATAAATTCTCTATAATCATATCCTTCAGAAATGAAGGCAACAATCTCAGTGATCTCCTTCAGGATCTGACAAATCTTGATTATCCGGCAACCTCTTATGAAGTCATATTTGTGGATGATCATTCATCTGATTCTGGATTCCGGCTGGTTGCGAGTACAATCCGGAGCCTTCCTAATTTTAGTCTTGTAAAAAGTGAAGGCGCCGGTAAAAAACAAGCTTTTTTAACCGGCATAAAAAGAAGTAAATTTGATTGTATTCTTACCACTGATGCCGATTGCAGGATTCTGCCGGGATGGTTATCTTCCTTTGCGGCAAAATATAAAACGGATGATTTTGAAATGGTTCTGGGGCCTGTTTTACCATTGGATCCCATAAGCCTGTTTGAAAGGTTTCAGTCACTTGAGTTTCTCAGCCTGATCGGATCTGCGGCCGGCGCTGCCGAAAGCGGGCATGCCATCATGTGTAACGGGGCCAACCTTTCCTATAAGAAAACCGCATTGCCGGATATGGAAAACGCACTGGCCTGTGATCTGGTTTCGGGAGACGATGTATTCCTGATGTTGAGGATCAAGAAAAATGATCCAAAAAAAATCGGATTTCTGAAATCAAATGCAGCTGCTGTCCGGACAAAGATGCAGCCGTCAATGCATGGGTTCATAGGTCAAAGAATACGCTGGGCCTCAAAGAGCCGTTTCTATTTCGATGTTGATGTGTCGGGTACGGCTTTTCTGGTCTGGCTTACAAATGGAATGATCCTTGTTTCCCTGTTCCTGTGTATTACGTCACTCTGGTACCTGGTGCCATTTTTTGGATTGGTGGCAATAAAATCTTTGATTGATTATACATTCTTAAGAAAGATCACCTCTTTTTTTAAAGCAGATGATTACCTGAGGTACTTTATTTCCTCTGTTGCAGTGTATCCTTTCTATGTTGTTTTTACAGGACTTGCAGGAATGTTTGCCAACTCCATACAATGGAAAGGAAGGACACATAAAGCCCACAGAAAGTAGAACTGCAGTTTAACAGCAAGGGCTGCTACAGGTCCTTTTTTCTGAAAATATACCAGGTGATTCCAAAAAACAACCCGATATAGCATAAAGCCAGAATTAAAGACATATAGGTTGGAATGGCATCCGGCAAAATTCCGATGGAATCAAAATTCAATTGATTTTTCCCTGTTGTTCCTGAAAGATTGGAATTTGAGGTCAGTGACAGAAACTCCGGGACTGGAGTAAGCCCTGATATTATCTTTACCGGGAAGTAGGGTCTGATGACTTTCGGAAAGAATAACCGGAACAATGGTTCAATCATGATAAAGTACAGAAGATACATCATGATTGAAAGGGCATTACTCCTGAAAAGAGTTGCCATTAACAGAGCAAAACACATATAGCCGACCGCCTGGACAAAATAGATCAGAATTATTGAAGATTGCTCAAAGATCGTTTGCAGGTTAAGATCAGAAGTAAATACCAATCCGGTTACAGAGCCGGCAAGGAATACCAGCAGCATTCCCCAGGTGGCAATCAGCAGTATTAAAATACTTTTTGAAAGCAGGAATTCATTCCTGCTGAGGCCATTTACAATTTGCAAACGGGTTGTATTAAATGAAAATTCATTCCCTGTGAGTACTACGATAATGACTCCCAGGAACAAAAGGTTAAACAGGCTGGCAAACCATGAAAACAGCCCCCAGACGTTCGGAAACATGAACATTTTTCTGGTACTGAAACCGGGCACAGAAATATCCACTTTAGTGACCAGGTAAATGAGCAGTATAAACAGCAGCAGGTGTAAGATCATCATCACCCTGAAGGGCGTGCTGTTTAGAGTTTTTATCAGCTCGATTTTAATTAGTTTTTTCATTTTTTGCTCTAATTCATTCCTTAACCAGTTCCAGAAACTGGGATTCAAGACTGTATTTGGTGATTTCAATCTTTTCCAGTATGAATCCATTTTCAAATGCAAAGGCATTCAGGTCTCGTGGAGATTTACCTTCAGCCAGAGTTAACACGATCCCGGTGTTTTTTATTTCAGCGGTTTTGATCCATCCTCCCCTAACCATGAGGTCTTTTAATTCAGACGGATTATCGGTAGTGATTTTTATTACATCATCTCCTGAAAGCAACTCATGTACTTTACCTGAGGCAATTAAGGTCCCCCGTTTAAGAATGGCCACATGACTGCATACTTTTTCAACTTCATCCAGAATATGGCTGGCCAGGATGATGGTTTTACCCCTTTCCGCTTCGTTGAGAATCAGTTTCCTGACTTCAGCGAATCCTTCAGGATCAAGGCCATTGGTTGGTTCGTCCAGCACAAGAACTTCCGGATCTCCCAGGATGGCAGCGGCCAGTCCCAGCCGTTGTTTCATCCCTAATGAAAGGGTGTTGTATTTCGAATGTTTCCGTGCAAGAAGGTTGGTGAGGCCCAATACCCTGGTGATGTCTTCCTCAGGTACACTTTTTATTGTGGTAAGTATTTTCAAATTGTTGAATAAGGAAAGGTAGGGGTAGAAATTCGGTGTTTCAATTAGTGAACCGATCCTTTGTAAGGACGTTGGTTTAGGTTTCTCACCAAACCATTTATAATGGCCGTGAGATGCCTGCAATATCCCTGTAATGATCGCCAGAGTAGTAGTTTTGCCACTTCCATTGGGACCCAGGATTCCGAATACCTGACCCTGCATTATTTCCAGAGATACACTACTGATGGCCGTCAGTCTTCCATAGTTCTTTGTCAGGCCGGATATTGTTAATACTTCTCTCATTCTGCAAATGTTCAAAGATGATACTTAGTTGACGATATTAAAGGGGATTCATTACGATGGATATGTTAATTGCCTATTTCTGAAATGAATTTAATACGCATCAGCCTGATCTCTTCCTCGGAATATTCGTCCTGTTCAAGTTCTTCAAGAGCAGCTTCAATCGATTCATCTTCTGCTTCTTCCTTAAAATAATCGAATATTTCCTGTTGGTGTTCTTCGTCAAGAACTTCATTGATATAGTAATTAATATCGATTTTGGTTCCTGATTGAACAATGGATTCGATTTCCTGCAAAAGTACATTCATTCCCAGGTTTTTGGCATTGGCAATGTCATCTAATGACAGTTTTCTGTCGATGCTTTGGATGATGTAAACTTTCAGTCCGGATTTGTTAATAACGGACTTTACAACCATATCCTGGGGTCTGATGATCTCATTTTCCTTCACGTAGGATTCTATCACTTCTGTAAATTCTTTCCCATATCTTTTAGCTTTTCCCATTCCAACACCGGTGATATTCTGCATTTCTTCAACAGTGGTGGGATATTGTATGGCCATGTCCTGCAATGAAGGATCCTGGAAGATCACAAATGGAGGGAGGTTG
>CAYOFK010000171.1:0-5439 GCA_964403185.1 uncultured Rikenellaceae bacterium
CGACCTCCCCCTCTTCCTCTCTTCGACCCTTCGACATTTCGACCTCCCCCTCTTCGACCTCCCCCTCTCCCTTCACCCTTTCCTGAACAAGGCCTTAATGATGTGATTTGCCATCTTCGGATTCTCCTTCAGTCTCCGGGTAGAGTACCCAAACCAATCCTTCCCGAAGGGAACATACACCCGCATCCTGTGGCCTTTATCAACAATTGATTTGCGGAGTGCCGGCGTTACACCGTAAAGCATCTGGAACTCATACATTTCCTTGGGGACCTTGTGTTTTTCAATGAGGGCATAACATCCATCGATCAGGTTCTTGTCATGCGTTGCGATCCCCGGAAAAACCTTATTGCGGAAAAGGAATTCAAGGTCTTCCAGGAAATGCCGGTTGATCTCTTTGTGTTTCTTAAAAGCAATCTCCGGCGATTCCACATAAATCCCTTTGCACAGCCGGAAGTTAAGCGGATGGTCTCCGGTGTGTATATCCATCAGGCCTTTCAGGTCATGCAGGGTGCGTTTGAGGTAGGACTGGAACACCAATCCTACATTTTCCGGAAACTCCTGATGAAGACGCCGGAACAGTTCAATCTCCAGATCCACACAGGAGGAATCCTCCATATCGATGCGCACAAAGTTGTTGTGTCCTGCAGCTTTGGCAAGGATCTCCCGGATGTGCTTATAACAGACCTCCTTATCCAGCAAAAGTCCGAAAGAGGTGGGTTTGAGGGAGTAATTCCCCCGGATGTTTTCTTTTTCAGTCCGGCTGATCACTTCAAGGTATTCCTGCTTGTTTTCCTCTGCCTGGTCCGGATTTGTAATGAATTCCCCAAGTATGTCAACAGTGACGGTAATGTTTTTGTCATTCAGGTCCCTGGAAACACGTATGGCGTCATCGATCTTTTCTCCGGCAATATAAGCACGTGAAAAGATCCAAACCAGCTTTTTGGGCATGTGCGGAATAATGGCAGCAATCAGTTTATTAAACATCTTCTTTAACCTGGTTTTGGTATGAAGAGATCCGGTGGATTTCCACAACTTAAAGAAATAAAATCTGTTTCAATCAAACCTATGACCTTTGTCAGGCGTATAAATGAAATGAGACAGGTAAGTCTGAAAAAAAATAGTACTCTTTAAAGAACTTTCCACCCTGAGTCGCAGAATTACTAATTTCCGTAAGACCTTAATTTAAATCGATCATGTATTCATTCCATATTTGCCCCACACTCCATGCCCCAGGCCCCACACCCTACGCTTTGCTGTTCAATCCAATAACTCAGAAAATATTATATTTATCATGCATTTCATAAAGCAATATGGTTTTATAAACATTCCTGCAACCAAATCATACAAAAACAGGTCATAAAAATGGCGGACGAAATACAGATCATTAAACGGTGCATTGAAAAGGACAGGGAAGCCCAGAGGATCCTTTACGACACCTATGCATCTGTACTTCTGGGGTTGTGCCGGCGCTACACGGTCGACCAGCCCGAAGCGGAGGATATTTTACAGGAGGGATTTGTAAAGATATATTTGAATTTAAAAAACTACAGGGGACAGGGCACACTATTAAACTGGATGAAAAAGGTCATGATCAACACGGCCATTACATATTACCACAGGCATTACAAACACCGGTACCATTATGAGATCGAGGAATCCCAGGCAGCCGGAATGGTGATGGGGGATGTGACTGATGCCGATTTCACCAGGGATGAATTGTTAAAGATCATTGAAAACCTGCCCTCCGGCTACAGGATGGTGTTCAACCTGTATGCCATTGAAGGATATAAGCACAGGGAGATCGCTGTGATGCTGAACATCGACATAAACACTTCAAAATCGCAATACTCCCGGGCTAAAAAGCTCATAAGGGAGCGACTGGCATTATTGGAAAAAACAAAAAACCTGAAACTTTGAACCTGAAACTTTACGACCAGGACAGAGGACCCGCAAGTGTGACGGGTGACAAAAGATGTAAGGATAATAAAGGATGCTGATTTTATGACTACGGACAAGAATAATATGGAGGCTTTATTCAGGGAATTCTTCTCTGACTACCGGCTGACCCCGTCAGAGGGTCTGTGGAAGAGCCTGGTCCGTAAACTGGCATTCAGGGAGTTCCTCTCATTCTCCCCATCCGGGTTCAATATTTATTACCTGGGCGCCGTTGTGGCCATTGGTGTTGGCAGCGTCCTGGTTTTCAACAAACCTGGCCAGGTGGCAGAAAATCCGGAGCAGCAACCTCCCGCCACCACCGGGATCGCACACATACAGCCTGATGCAGAGGAAACTCAACAAGGCATTGCAAATACTGAAACCGCCGGAGTCACTCACACTGATCCTTCTGCTCCTCAATCTGAGGGCGGTGAGCGGTCAGGATTTAAAAAAACTGAAGTGCCGGAAAAAGACTTTAAACCATCAGGAAAGGAATCCGGAAGGTCGGAAAAAGAAACCGCAAGGGCCGCGGACACTGAACTGCCGGCACTCGAAGGAAAAGCAAGCAACACCTTCCCGGTAAAAAGTGCCGGGAACAGGGATGCCGGCCACAGAACACTCATGCCTCATGCAAAATACACCCCTGATGTTGAGCAGGGCTGTGTGCCTCTGACGGTGAACTTCGAAAATAATTCCGGCTTTTCCGAAACCTGGGAATGGAACTTTGGCGACGGTGCAGGATCCACCGAGAAGAGTCCCTCCTATATTTTTGATGAACCCGGCGAGTATACAGTCACACTGATAGCTTCGGGCAAAAACGGCAGGGATATCAACACACAGGTCATCCGGGTTTTTGACAGGCCCCGGGCGGGTTTTGAAATCTATACCGGTGACAGGCTCAATAAGGAGGATCCGGTGAGTTTCCACAACTACTCACAGAATGCAGGGCGGTATGCCTGGGACTTTGGTGACGGACAGACTTCTGATATTGCCGAGCCGGTGCATTATTATGAAAAGGAGGGCAGGTATGACATCAAGTTGAGGGTGTGGTCTGCTGAGGGTTGTATGGACTCTTTGATTATTAAGAATGCTTTTGAGAATTCTGTGTGCAACATAAAGTTCCCCAATGCTTTTGCCCCCAATCCCAACGGGCCCAGCAACGGGTATTACACCGGAGGGCTCACTGCCAATGAGGTCTTCCACCCGGTATGCACTGGGGTGGTGGAGTATCAGTTGAGGATCTTTAACCGCAGGGGAAATCTGGTCTTTGAGAGCAATGATGTCAACATTGGCTGGGACGGATATGTCAACGACAAGCTTTCCAGACCGGGCGTTTATGTATGGAAGGCCCGCGGCCGTTTCTCCAACGGTCAGGAATTCGTTGAATTCGGCAACGTCACCCTGGTATTGTCAGAAAATAATTTCTAGTCCTCCCTCGTTTCCCTTCTCCTTATTCGTCCGGCGATTACAGGCTATGGCGAAAGTAAAGGCTGAGGAAAAGCCAATGTAGGGGGCTGTCTCAAAAGTCAGATTACATATCATTCCTGCGAAAGCAGGAATCCATAAAAGCCTGATTTTCACATTACAAAGATTCCGTATCAAGTACGGAATGATGCCATTATGTTGCTTTTGAGACAGCCCCTGGCGATTTGCAAAATCGCTCTTCAACTTTCCCACCAAAAAATTTGGATTTTAATAAACATTGAGTAAGTTTACTACTCAATAAAGAGTAGTGGCTGATAGATCCCGGGGGCATACACAGTATTATTCAATGACCGATAACCAGCAACACAGGGACTGACCGGGCGAAGCCATGCAGAAGAAGTAAGCTCCGGCATCCAGCGCTCAATTTTTGCATTTACCATCCATTTTCACTACCTTAAATCTATGTTAAACCTGCAAATACGTAAAGAAATATTCTGGGACGTTGATATGAGCCGGTTTGATGAAGACACCCATGCCCGATTGGTGATAGAACGTGTCTTCTGTTATGGCACCATAGAGGAGATGAAAATTTTATTTTCTTATTATGGGAAGGAAAAGATAAAAGAGAATATTATTAATGCAGGATATCTGGACAAGAAAACATTGTCATTTGCCTCCCGTTTTTTAAACATACCGAAAGAAAAATTCAGATGTTACAAAAAGATGCAGTCGAAGCCGGTACACTGGAGCTGATCCGGAGGCTGCAACAAGATAAAAAACTGTCCGGATTTTATATTGCAGGAGGTACTGCGCTGGCTTTGTTTCTGGGACACAGGAGATCAGTCGATATAGATTTATTTACACTTGAGGATTTTGATGCCAGGTATTTACTCGAACACCTTGAACATTCGTACGGCTTTTCCATGCAATATATTGCGCAAAATACCTTAAAAGGGACTATCTCGGGCATTTTTGTCGATTTAATTACACACAAATACCCGTTGATTTCAGACATAATAACAGAAGAAGGCATCAGTTTATATTCCGAAAATGACATTGCGGCAATGAAGGTTAATGCCATTACGGGTGACGGGACCCGGCTCAAAGATTTTATTGACATTTATTTTTTATTGAAGAAAGTTCGTGTAGCTGAGTTAATTTCCTTCTATATAGCTAAATACGATCTGCAGAATAAATTCCATGCAGTGAAAAGCCTGATTTATTTCGATGACCTTGATCCCGAACCGGTATGGCCGGTGATGCTCAAAGAAAAAAACCTGTCCCTGGAAAATATCAAGGAAGCAATCGAAACCGGGATTATACAATACCTGGAAAAAGAAACATAAGAGATCAACCTCATTTATGCCTCCGGCACCTCTGTCTTCCCTCTCTGACCTGACATGCTTGAAACCCTCATAACCTCCCGCACCCGTGTAAAGCTCCTGCTGAAGTTTTTCCTCAACAGCAGCTCCTCATCCTATTTGCGGGGATTGGAGTCTGAATTCGGGGAATCCACCAACGCTATCCGCCTGGAACTGAATCGTTTTGAAAAGGCAGGTTTGCTTACCTCTTCGGTCCGGGGCAACCGGAAGTACTTCCAGGCCAATGAAAAGCACCCCCTTTTCCACGACATCCACAACCTCCTGCTGAAACAGATCGGTTTCGACCAGATCATCGGGCGCGTAGTGAACAAATTGGGGGAGGTGAAGAAGGTGTTTGTTTTGGGTGATTTTGCAAAGGGCATTAACGGCCCCGTGATAGATTTGATGTTTATAGGGGACATTGACAAGGAATACCTTGTGATGTTGGTTGAAAAAACCGAGAGAATGATCAAAAGAAAGATCCGGTTCCTGGTGTTTGGCGATGGTGAAGGCGGGGATTATTTAAAGAAATTAAAACCTTCCGAAGTGCTCCTGCTTTGGAAATCAGAGAACATTAAACAAGCAACCCTATGATTAAATATCGAGTATTATCTTTTTTTGAAATTTGGAACTTGAGTTTCATTTATTATTTACTGGAACCCTGACGCTGCACTCAAAGTCTGCGCTTCGCTTCGACCTGAAACTTTGAAACACTGTG
>CAYOFK010000172.1:0-5351 GCA_964403185.1 uncultured Rikenellaceae bacterium
ACATCCAGGGATCTTCAAACCAGTTTACCAGACACAGGATCATGGCCACACTGGGGTTTAAGTTCTGAAAGGGATAGTATTTCCGTTTAGATTATGTTTTTACATTAAAAGTGCCGCAGGCCATACCTGCCGGAGACGGGATATTAGCATTAACAGGGTCTAATTTCTCCTCCTATCAAGGAGGGGGAGGTGGTTATCAAATCCTCCTCCTGAAACCCGGCCTGTACAGCGGTCCCGCGGATATTGGTGAAGCAAGATGACATGTAGGACGAACGTCCCCGTTCGTTCATTGGACCGGAGAATCGAGCTGTTTTGGTTATATACGGGTTAAATTTTTAACTTTATTGTTCAGTACTTACTCTTAACTAATTCAAAAAATTCAAATTGTTATGAAACCATCAACCTTCCTTATTGCTCTTCTAATGTTACTTTCATTCGCTTGTGAAAATGTAAATCCGGATAAGGACCTCCTTCCATCCGTCCCGGAGGGTGCACAGGCCCTTTCGCTGTCTGGCGTTCCATTAATGCCGGCTCAGCCTTCTGAAACCCTTCTTGAAAAATATAACACAGCAAAACTGGAATTCGAAGCAGATGAAAATAACCCGGATAAACTTATCTGGTTTGGACGGCGGACTGCATATAAGGGCGATTACAGGGAGGCCATACGGATATTCACAGAAGGCATCAAACTATTCCCTGACGATGCCAGGATGTACCGCCACAGGGGACACCGGTATATATCCATCCGTGCTTTCGAACGGGCCATTACGGATTTTGAAGAGGCAGTGGATCTGATTGAAGGCAAAACCGATATGATTGAACCGGATGGAATGCCAAATACGATGAACATCCCTGTGAGTACCCTGCATACAAATATCTGGTACCATCTTGGTCTGGCTGCCTATTTAAACCAGGATCTTGAAAAAGCCAGGTGGGCCTGGTTGAAAGGTATTGAGGCATCTGATAATGACGATATGCTGGTGGCTACAACACACTGGCTGTACATGACATTGCGGCTGATGGGAAACGATGAAGAAGCCAGGGCTGTTCTGATGCCCATTGATACGGCCATGCATGTGATAGAAAATGCCGCTTACTATGATCTTTGTCTGATGTATAAAGGGATTAAAAAGATTGGGGATTTTACCGGAGAAGGATTTTCAGATATCATGAATGACGCCATGACCTATGGCATCGGAAACTGGTACTTTTATAATGGTGAACCTGAGAAAGCAACAGTAATTTTTGAGAAAATACTGGAAGGATCTTCCTGGGCTTCGTTTGGATACATTGCTGCCGAAGCGGATATGCAACACCATTTTAAAGGCACATGAATACTACCTGAGTTTTTCAATCTTTGATGGATCTTTCCAAAATCCCACAAGATTCAGGCCCGGCATTAAATAACAGGTCGAGAATGCTCAGGTCTTCAATAAAACCAAAGCGGTCGCCGAATACCTGGGGGTAGGGGATGGGTGTGAAAAAAGGATCAGGGCCGGCATTCTTCGGAGTGATCTTTTTCCGGTAATCCAGAACTTCTGTTTCTTCTTCCTGGTTCATGTAGCTTGTTGTTATGCTGTAGTCTTTACGGATACCAATCAGGTTAAGAAGGAGGTCGAGAATTTTAATGTTCAGATCCCAAAGATACCTGGTGTTGGAAAAAATCACTCCATTCAGATCGTCTGTGTAAAATTCATAAAACGGGGCTGCCTTGTAGGATGCTTCAATGGTTTTAAAATGCAACTTTTGCCATTGTTTTCCGTTATCGATTTCGAGATCCTTTATGGCCACCTTATGAAAACTGCCTCTTTTCACAGGAACGGTTAAAGCGATACTGCCGTTGGGCCCATAGATCAGACACCTGTTTCTATAGGTCTGTTTGATGTAATTTTCGTGCTTTTCAAGAATTACCTGGCCGGTTGAAAGAAACTTTGAGAAATAACTGACCGGACCAAAATAGGCAGTCGAAAGCAGGATGTTTTTGTTCATGCTTTCCGGCCGTTTCAGAGTTTGTTGATCATGCTGGCATAATATCCCGCGCCAAATCCATTATCAATATTCATGACAGCCACTCCACCGGCACAACTGCTTAACATGGCCAGCAGGGCGGACAATCCGTTAAAATTTGCACCATAGCCCACACTGGTCGGCACGGCTACAATGGGTTTATCGATGAGGCCACCGATGATACTGGCCAGGGCCCCTTCCATTCCGGCTACAACAATAACCACCCGCGACTTCTTGATCAGGTCAAGTTTTTTTACCAACCTGTGTATCCCTGCCACTCCAACATCAAAAATCCGCTCGACTTTGTTGCCAAGAAGTTCTGCGGTTACGGCTGCTTCCTCGGCTACCGGTATGTCAGCGGTTCCTGCGGTGATTACACAAACGCTTGTATCCGGAATATCCGGCTTCTTTTTCCTGAGGCTGATGATTCGTGCCGTTTCATGGTATTGTATGGATCCGTCAAGGGTATTGACAGCCTGAAACACTTCTGAACTTGCACGTGTGGCAATAACATCACCGCCCGATTTTACCATGGCTTCTATGATGCCTTTAATTTGCCGTATGGTTTTTCCCTGACAAAAAATGATTTCGGGATAACCGGTACGCAACTCCCGGTGATGGTCTATTTTAGCATATTCCAGTTCCTGGAACGAAAAATCTTTTAACAATTCCACTGCAATGTCAGGATGTATTTCCTGATTTTTTACCTTTTCAAGTATATCCCTGATTTCTTTATAATCCATATCTGTTCAGTTACATTCCCTTCAATTTATATTCAACCTCTTTAAGTATCTTATCTATGGGTGTGGAGGTTGAGAGAGCGATTCTCTTACAATCTTCATATTCCGGTTTCTGACGTATCATTTCACCCATGTAATAAGAAGATTTAATACGGACGTCGCCAAATTTGGTAGAAATGGTATGGTATTTTCGTTCCAGAAAGGTTTTTCTGAAAGGAAATACCCTGAGTCCCAGACTTGTAGTCTCCGTTAACAGGATCTTTTTTAATTCAGGAAGCTGGTGCTCCCGGCATAAGACCGAAACTTTAACACCCGGCCTTGATTTTTTCATCATAATGTTGGTCAGATAGACGTCCTGAGCGCCGGCATTAAAAAGTTTCTCTATTGTCAATTCATACCATTCCGGATTCATGTCATCGATATTGCATTCCATCAGTAAAGCCGTTTCCTCCCCGGGTTGTTTCTGGCCTGGGGTCTCTGCTTCGCAAAGAAACACCCTTAACACATTAGGATTTGTTGATTGTTTATGGCCTATCCCATACCCGGTTTTCAGGATTTTCAAATTGATTTCATCAGTAAATGAATCTACCACGGTGGCCAGGATGGCCGCCCCGGTGGGTGTGGTGGTTTCAAAATCAGCGCCTCCTAAATGAGCAGGGATATTTTTTAACAGTTCCGTGGTAGCAGGTGCGGGTACCGGTAGTATCCCATGACTGCTTTTTACAAATCCTCCTCCGAGTTCTATGGTGCCGGCAATAATGTTTGCAGGCTGGAGATAATCAAGGCAGATGGCTGCCCCTATAATATCAACTACCGAATCAACTGCACCCACCTCATGAAAATGCACCTTTTTTAGTGGAACCTCATGGATTTTGGCTTCCGCCTTCCCAAGATTCAGAAAAATATCTTTGCCGGTTATTTTTACAGATTCAGATAAAGAACTGGAATCAATCATCTTCAGAATGGCTTGAAGATCCCGGTTATGATGCTTTTCAGGGTCAAAAGTAATGTCCACACGGGTCCCGGATATCCCATTCCTGGAATCCCTTGATGCATTGATCTCATAATGATCCAGGTCAGTTTTCCTCAATTCTTTTCTTAACTCTTCCACGGGAACACCCAGATCCAGCATTGCAGCCAGGTTCATATCTCCACTGATCCCGGAAAAACAATTGTAGTATATTGCGGTGTTTTTGTTACTCATTTTACTTTAGTGAAGCCCTAAAGTTAGCTTTTTTCACCGAATTGATTTGTTCATCGTTTTACGGTTCACTGCATGGATTGTCATTCAATGGTATGGATATGGCGCGCGGGTAGCTTATTTCCATTCTATCCCTACGGGATGCGGTAAAAATCATGCCTTCCTTTCCAGGCATTAAAATGCCTGTCTATTATCATTCAGTCCTTACAGGACGGGACCGGGCGTTAAGAATTTGTCCGGTGGACAAATTTAGCCCCACCTTCGACAAGTCTGGTGCCTCCGCTAAAGCTTCGGCGACACGCGGATGGTGGGCAAAGGAGGGGCCAGGGCTGTGGGGGCAGGTTTGTTTGAAAAGAGTTACTTGGTTCTGCCGGTCTCAAAAATCTTATTGGATATAGAAAACACAGACAGATCCACCTCCGTCTCAGAGAGACTGAATGGAAACAGGCAGTCACTTCAGTGGCTGTTTTTGGATCAGAGCAAACAATCACAGCCCGTAGGGCTAGAATGATTCATGGTAAATATTTTTCATCGTATTCCAGACCATGGTAATTCAGAATTTCAACAAATTCTTCCTGAAATGTTTTCTTTCTGTGATGTTCTTCCTGGTTTGAAATGTACCTGATGGTATGTGTAAGTTGGGATATGCTAACTGTAAATGCTCCATATCCTTCCTGCCATTTAAAATCCTTCAATTCTCCATATTCTTCATGGATCCATCTTGAAGAGCCACCCTTAAGATATTGAATTGCCGTGGCAATAGTAATGGTTGACGACAATGATACTAAAAGATGGATATGATCTTCCACGCCTCCGCCCATGATTAATTTACATGAATGTTCATTACAGATGCCGCCCAGATAGGGGATTAGCCTGTTCCAAATATCCAGCTTAAACCATTTCTGATGATTCTTTGTAGAGAAAATATAATGAACATGGCAACTGATAAAGGAATTTCCCATGGTGTATGTTATAAAATATAAGATACCATGAAATTAATTAAATAATAAGATCATTAAAGTTTTTCCATTCTATCCCTACGGGATGCGGTAAAAATCATGCCTTCCTTTCCAGGCATTAAAATGCCTGTCTATTATCATTCAGTCCTTACAGGACGGGACCGGGCGTTAAGAATTTGTCCGGTGGACAAATTTAGCCCCACCTTCGACAAGTCTGGTGCCTCCGCTAAAGCTTCGGCGACACGCGGATGGTGGGCAAAGGAGGGGCCAGGGCTGTGGGGGCAGGTTTGTTTGAAAAGAGTTACTTGGTTCTGCCGGTCTCAAAAATCTTATTGGATATAGAAAACACAGACAGATCCACCTCCGTCTCAGAGAGACTGAATGGAAACAGGCAGTCACTTCAGTGGCTGTTTTTGGATCAGAGCAAACAATCACAGCCCGTAG
>CAYOFK010000173.1:0-5265 GCA_964403185.1 uncultured Rikenellaceae bacterium
TTCTGGACTCTGCAGGCAAGATGAATGCTGAGATTATGCAGGATATGATAGATGGTGCCCTGGTTGAACTTACCGGAAAAGACACGGTTGATCAGGCCTGGAAATCTGTTTTGAAACCGGAAGATGTGCTTGGGATAAAGAGCAATGTCTGGCGCCGTTTGCCAACCCCCTCTGAATTGGAACAAGCCATTAAGAAACGGGCAATGGAAGTTGGGATTTCCGAATCTGATATTGGCATTTCAGACCGGGGGGTTCTTACAGACCCTGTCTTTCAAAGGGCTACGGCTCTTATCAATGCCAGGCCCCTGAGAACCCATGCCTGGTCAGGATTGGGAACACTGATCAAAAATTACATAACATACACTAACAAAAAACCATCATTTCATCCGGATTCCTGTGCTGATCTGGCTGAACTGTGGAAGTTTAAAGAGGTGAAAGGGAAAACACGGTTAAACGTACTTGTGGTGCTTACGCCGCTGTTCCATGGCGTGGGGCCCCATCATTTTAACCAGAAGTATGTTTGGTCTTATTACGGATTGCTGGTTGGATTTGACCCGGTGGCTGTTGACTCTGTCGGGGTGCGGTTGATCAATGCCAAAAGGCTTGCGTATTTTGGAGAGGACCGTCCTATCAATCCGCCTCCGAAGCATGTTCTTCTGGCGGATACACGGCATGGTTTAGGCACCGCCGATCCAAATAAAATTAACCTTATAAAACTGGGATATACGAAAGATTCACTGATTTAGTGGCTGTTCCGGACTTTTCTGCTAAGATCACCAAGGGGTGGTTCAGAATAACACAGAATCCTTCCGGATATGGTTGCCATGGTAAAATGGCGCTCTATCAAAATTTAGAATAAATAGGAATAGGCCTGAAATCTTTTTTTTCTTAAAATAAATCACGTTCTTAAATCGATCATATTTACTAATAAATATCTGTATCCTGATGAAATTCTACTTTCCTCCACAGATCAGCAGATTGGTCGTTATGTTTGCCGTATTCATTATATTGTTTTTAATACTCAAACACTTTTTGACCCCTGATACCTTTGGTGACCTGGGGCATTATCGGGCTGCAGCATTAGAGGATCATGAAAATATGCCTTTAAAGTATGCCAGTGATGAATCATGTTTCGACTGCCATGATGATATTTTTGAATTTAAAAAGCAAGACATGCATGTAGATATCAGCTGTGAAACATGTCATGGCCCTGGTCTGGAACATGTGAACTCAATGGAGGCAGCGGACATCATGGTCCCCGCAGGAAGAGACTTTTGCGGGAGGTGCCATTATAAAAATGCAGGGCGCCCGGGAAAAGTGGTCACCCAAATTGAGCCCGGAAATCATAATGTTGATCAGGATTGTATTGAATGCCATAATTCACATCAGCCATGGGAACTAAAAGAATAGAATCATCAAGACGGAAATTTATCAGGACAACGGCTGCGGTTACCGGTGGTATGCTTACGCTTTTTTGGATCCGCCCTGCCAAAGCCCTGGTCATGGTCTCAAACCGGGAGGGACCGAAGGAAGGCCCCTGGTATGGAATTGGGATAGACATTGAGAAGTGCATAGGATGCGGCAGTTGTGCCAGGGCCTGTAAAAATGAGAACGACATTCCTAAAGACCCGTTCTATTTCCGGTCATGGGTTGAGCAATACACCGTAAAAAATGACGGGACTATTGAAGTCGTTTCACCAAATGGGGGAATAGACGGTTTTAAACAAACGGTTCCGGAAGAGGAAGTGTTTAAGTCTTTTTTTGTACCAAAAATGTGCAATCAGTGTTACAAATCACCCTGCGTCCAGGTGTGTCCCACCGGAGCCTCTTTTGACAGCCCGGAGGGGGTCGTATTGGTAGATGAAAAATCATGCATGGGATGTTCCTACTGTGTAATGGCCTGCCCATACGGATGCCGGTACATACATCCTGTAAGGAAAGTTGTGGATAAATGCACGCTGTGCTATCACAGGATTAAAAAAGGCAAACTTCCTGCCTGTTTTCAGGTATGTCCCACAGGGGCCAGGATTTTTGGTGACCTGAATGATAATGAGGGAGCTCTGGTAAAGTTCCTGAAAAAGCATAACTGCCAGGTTTTAAAAGGACACCTGAATACAGGTGCGAAATTATTTTACAATTCACTTAGCAAGGAGGTGCATTAGCTATGGAACATCATATTCAACGCTTATATGAAATGCTCTCTCAGGTTGAAGGATATATCTACCCTAATGAACTTGAACTGCAATGGGGCATCCTTATTGTTATCTATCCGTATGTTACCGGCCTTGTAGCCGGAGCTTTTATTCTAGCATCTCTGGAACGGGTTTTTAATGTTAAAGTTTTAAAACCCACCTATGAACTGGCTTTACTTACCGCCCTTGCTTTTTTGACCGTGGCTGCCCTCCCTTTGGTAAGTCACCTCACACAGCCCGGCAGAGCATACAGGATCATGATCACTCCTAATTTGAACTCGGCCATGGCTATTTTTGGATTTGTGTACCTGTGGTATCTGATGGCCGTTCTGTTACTCGAAATTTGGCTTGAATACAGGCACAGTATTGTGATTTGGTCCAGGACGGAGACCGGCGTAAAAAAATGGATTTACACGGTGTTAACATTCGGGGTCACGGACCTGTCGCCGAGAACCTTGAAATGGGACCGGAAACTTGGGTATTTCATTACCGTTATTGGCATTCCTTCTGCATTTTTATTGCATGGGTATGTTGGCTTTATATTTGGGTCCATTAAGGCAAATCCCTGGTGGTCAACTGTTCTGATGCCCATTATTTTTATTTTTTCGGCCATGGTTTCAGGGATTGCACTTGTTCTTTTCCTCTATATGGTTGTCAGCTATATACGCCGGCAAACTTTGGATATGAAAGCTTTGGATACGATTGCCAGGTATTTGTTTTTTGTCCTGATCCTTGATTTCTCTCTGGAAATTCTGGACCAGATCCACCGCATTTATGAAGCAGAAGAATCTTTTGAGATTTTGTCTCTCCTGATCTCCGGAAAATTATACATAACACTGGGAGTATTTCAGGCCTTGTTGGGCACACTTACTCCTTTAGTGGTATTGGGAACTTTGCAAATCTACAAACCAAATGAAAAAATAAGAAAGACACTTTATTTTATCATCAGCATACTTGTTCTGTTTGGAATATTTTTCATGAGATGGAATGTCGTCATTGGGGGACAACTCTTTTCCAAGAGTTTTTACGGTTTTACAAGTTTCAAGTTGGTCCTGGCTGGTTCCGAAGGATTATTGATGGGATTGGTCTGGCTCATTCTTCCATACGGTATACTTGCATTTATGCTGTGGTTGCTGCCACCGTGGAAGAAAGTACCGGAAGTGGAATAAAGTCTTTCCTGATTGGTGTTCCGGAGCGGTTATGTCGAAAACCAACAACATTAAATAGTAACCGACATGTCTGATTCTGCTCAAAAGAATGATGTTCGTTTTCAGAAATTGAATGAAAGAATTCATTCTCTGGAAAAGAGGCTGCAAAAATTGGAATCAACGGTCAGCTTGCCCGGGCATCAAATTCAGGAAGATGAGAAAAGGCTGGAAGAATCCAGGGAGTATTGGGAACAAAAACTCACTGTGAATGAGATCAAACTGGAATCGGGGATAGGAGAATATGGCCTGGCCTGGTTAGGTAATTTCGTATTATTGACCGGCATATCTTTTCTGACCCAATACCTGCAGGTAAACAAGCACCTGTTTTTCTCCATAACCATTGGATATGGATCGATTCTGGCTATTTTTCTCCTGGCAAAATATATTAAAAACGAACACGCCCACCTGGCATCCATGTTTCAAATTAATGGATACGTCCTTTTATTTCTCATCAGTCTTCGATTGCATTTTTTTTCATCCGCCCCGGCCATCACCAATAAAAGTATCGTCCTTCTCATTTTGGTTGTTATTGTTGCAATAGTTACAGCCAAGTCCTTGCGAAGCAGGTCAAAGATCTATTTTGTGATGAGTCTTGTTTTCTTTAATGTCCTTGCGCTGGTTTGTGATTCAGTCTTTATCACACTTCCTCTCATATTACTTTCTTCCGGTATGAGTTTAATCCTATATGTACGTTTTGGATGGAGGAGCACGCTGAATGTTTCATTGATCCTGGCTTACATTGCCAGCCTTATATGGTTATTGAATAATCCGGTTATGGGTCATGACATGGAAGCCAGGCCTGAACTGGAATATGGTCATTTTTATCTTTTTGCATTGGGTGGTATTTATTCCCTGGTGGCCCTTCTCAGAGTTAAGGAAAAGGATTCGGAGCGGTTTTCCATAGGGATAGTAATTGCCAACGGTATCGGTTTTACACTTCTTATGGCCCATGTAATACTTACCTATTTCAGGGAGGATTATATCAATATGCTTATTTTGATCACTTTCACGGCTATTGGTTTTTCAATCCTGATAAAACAGATCTCTCAATGGAATTTTCCTTCGGCGTTTTATGCTTTGTATGGATTCATGGCCATGAGTGTAGCCATTTATGGAGTGTATGACCTTCCGGGTTCTTACTTTTTGTTGTCATTGCAAAGCCTGCTGGTTATTTCTATGGCATTATGGTTCAAAAACAGGATCATCGTTTTTATGAATGCCGTACTTTTCATTAGCCTGTTCTTTGCTTACCTCATTTCCTCCCAGCACACCGACCTGATCAATTACTCATTTGCCCTGGTAGCTATGATAACGGCAAGGATCCTGAACTGGAAAAAAATATTTTTGGGTATAACCACGGACAACTTGCGGATCTTTTATTTGTTTATGGGCTTTTTTATGGTGCTGTATGCATTATATCATGGCGTTCCAAAACAATACATTACTCTGTCATGGACCATTGCTGCTCTTTTATATTTCTTTTTCAGTATCATACTTCATAATAAAAGGTACCGGTATATGGCGCTGGGAACCCTGGTGGCGGCTGCCTTGTACTTATTTATAGTTGATCTGGCCACTATTGATGTGGTTTATCGTGTCCTGGCGCTTTTAGTTCTTTCGGTTCTTTCGATTGGTATTTCAGTGTACTACTCAAAACACATTAAGAAATCGGCAAAAAAACCGGATTAATACACTTCAGGAATAAAAGTTTGTTCAGAATACGGGGGTCGTACATATCCCTCTTTTTTTATTTCAGGCAGGATTATTTTTTTATGTTTGATCTCCCTGTACGGGATCTTTGATAACAGGTGGTGGATGCAATTCAGCCGGGCCCTGCGTTTATCGTCTCCATCTACAACATACCA
>CAYOFK010000174.1:0-5188 GCA_964403185.1 uncultured Rikenellaceae bacterium
TGGCGTTTTTAAGCGCCTCCCGGAACCTGAAATTTTCCAGGCTTTTTTCCACCTTGCCCTTTATTACCGGTATCTGATCCAGAGTTCCCCGGTCAAAATCATCCATGTTTTGAATCGCGGGCACTTCTCCGTTGAAGTAGTTATGGGTAAGAACAATGGCCCTGTTTACAAAATTACCAAGTATGGCCACCAGTTCATTATTGTTCTTTGACTGGAAATCTTTCCATGTAAAATCATTGTCTTTGGTCTCTGGAGCATTGGCACACAAGACGTATCTTATCACATCTTCCTTTCCTTCAAATTCATCAAGATACTCATGCAGCCATACAGCCCAGTTCCGTGAAGTGGAGATCTTATCCCCTTCAAGGTTCAGAAACTCGTTGGCAGGCACATTGTCAGGCAAAATATAACTGCCTTCAGCCCTGAGCATGGATGGAAAAATAATACAATGGAATACGATATTGTCCTTTCCAATAAAATGGATCATCCTGGTCTGTTCGTCTTTCCAGTATTTTTCCCAATCAGGGGTCAGTTCTTTAGTTGCGGAAATGTAACCTATGGGTGCATCAAACCAAACGTAAAGGACTTTACCGTCCGCTCCCTCAACGGGCACAGGTATGCCCCAGTTGAGATCACGACTGACAGCTCTGGGAAGCAAGCCGGAATCCAACCAGGATTTACACTGTCCGTACACATTCGCTTTCCATTCCTTATGGTCATCCAGGATCCACTTCCTCAGGAAAGGTTCATACTGATCAAGAGGCAAATACCAGTGTTTGGTCTTCCTCAGTACCGGTTTGCTGCCACTGATCACAGATTTGGGTCGGATGAGTTCGGTCGGACTGAGTGAGGTGCCGCAGCGTTCGCACTGATCGCCATAAGCGTTTTCATTGCTGCAGTGCGGACAGGCTCCGGTGATATACCTGTCGGCCAGGAATTGACCGGCTTCTTCATCAAAGTACTGTTCTGATGTTTTTTCAATAAACATTCCTTTATCATAAAGGGTTTTGAAGAAATCAGAGGCCAGTTGATGATGTACCGGAGAAGTGGTGCGGGCATAAATATCAAAGTCAATGCCCAGTTTTTTAAACGATTCTTTGTTAATTTCGTGATACTTGTCAACAATATCCTGGGGAGAAACGCCCTCCTGCCTGGCTTTCAATGTGATGGGGACTCCGTGTTCATCCGATCCGCAAATGGACAGCACATCTTTTCCGTTTAACCGGAGGTAGCGGGTGTAAATATCAGAGGGTATGTACACTCCTGCCAGGTGACCGATATGAAGAGGCCCATTGGCATATGGCAGGGCAGAAGTTATCAGGTAACGTTTGAATTTGCTCATGGTGATGACAGTCAGATGCTCATATTTTGGAGATAAAAAGCCCGGTAAAGATAAAGAAGAAAAATATAAAATTCAGGATTTTACAGTCCCTGGTCTGTAAATTTCCCTAATTTTGAAACAGCTTCGAAACTTTGATTTGACAGACATTGAAAGTAACATTATTCAGGTGTGGGAAAAATAGACTCCGGAAAAGAAAGTGAAGACATTGCAGTCAGTTTCCTGGAGAAAAAAGGATATAAAATTATCACCAGGAACTGGAGGTTTGGAAAAAAGGAAATAGACATCATTGCTGCCATTGACGACTGGCTGGTAATTGTGGAAGTGAAAACACGGGGACGAAATACCTTTGTGAGACCGGAAGACTTGATCCCGCCACGAAAAACCCGGTTTATTATTGATGCCGCCGAAGCTTATATCAGAAAGCATGATATTGACAGGGAAGTACGTTTCGATGTTATTTTTGTTTGCCTGGGAACTCCGGAACCGGAAATTGAGCATATTGAAAGAGCCTTTTTTCCAACATTATAACGCCATGGATGTAGAACAAATACGCGAATATTGTTTGAGTAATGAACGGGTAACTGAAGGCTTCCCATTTAATGATACCGCACTGGTCTTCAAGGTGGCTGGGAAGATGTTTGCATTGCTTGACCTGTCTGAGGAAAACAGGGGATTAAGCCTGAAATGTGATCCGGAACTGGCCATTGAACTGCGGGAGCAGCATCCGGAGGTTGAGCCTGCATATCACTTTAATAAAAAACACTGGAATAGCGTTATTCTGGATGGCAGTATTCCGGATGACCTGCTGCTGGAATGGCTCGACCATTCCTATGAACTGGTAGTTGCTTCCCTTCCGCTAAAGGCAAGGCAACAATTTAACGATCCTTAAAATTATTGACATGAACCGGGCATGACAAAATTATATCTGTTTTGACACTCAGTAGTATGATCAAATATTGTCATTCCTGCCTCTGACCATTAAAAAATAAATTGTAAACAGATGAAAAAAATACGCAATTACTTTTTTCAGGGACTGCTGTTTCTGGCGCCTGTGGGACTGACGGTATATATTATTTACCTGATCTATATGGGGACGCATAATTTTCTTGAAAATCAGATCAAACCCCTGCTCGGGTTTGATATCCCCTTTCTGAATCTGCTCATTCTGATTTCCATTTTCTTGCTGGTTGCAGTCATTGGATTTCTGGGGCAAACGTTTATTTTCAGACCGGTTCAGAACCTGGTGGTGAAATC
This sequence comes from uncultured Rikenellaceae bacterium, assembly GCA_964403185.1. Taxonomy (GTDB): domain Bacteria; phylum Bacteroidota; class Bacteroidia; order Bacteroidales; family VadinHA17; genus CAYOFK01. The sequence goes on from CAYOFK010000174.1 coordinate 2,597, forward strand.
ATTTGAGAAAGTGCCAATCATTAAATTCATTTATACAACACTTAAAGATTTTTTATCGGCCTTTGTGGGGAAGGAAAAAAAATTCACCAATCCCGCCCTGGTGAAAGTTCACCACCTGACCAATCTTGAAAAGCTCGGATTCGTCACGAAAGAAGATTTGAACATCATTGGAATAAAAGACAAAAAGGTAGCTGTTTATTTTCCCCATTCCTACAACTTTTCAGGTGAGTTGTTTATAGTGCCGGCCGACCAGGTAACTCCCCTGGATCTTCCACCGGCCGACGTAATGAAATTTATTATTTCAGGCGGAGTGCTGGAGTTTGATGATCATGAATCATAATTCAGGAAAATGTGTATTTTTATTGTTTAGATTCTTAATAAAAAACCATACTATGAAACCTTTTTTTAAAACTGAAACCATCATACTCAGTGTGGGCGCTTTGCTTTTAGGTTCAGGCATCCTCCAGGCACAGGAAGTAAAAGTCCCCCTTGATCTGCAGGCCGTAAAGATCCTTGAGACCACGCCTGTAAAAAACCAGGCCCGTACCGGTACCTGCTGGTCTTTTGCAACCACTTCCTTTATTGAATCTGAACTGATCCGTATGGGAAAAGGAATGTTCGATCTTTCTGAAATGTATTTTTCCCGGTACGCTTATGTGAAAAAAGCCGGGTTGTATGTGCGTTATCACGGCGCAGCGAATTTTGGCTCAGGAGGCCAGGCCCATGATGTGATGAATGTGATCCGCAAATATGGTTTTATTCCGGACACCTATTACCATGGCATACAATATGGTGAAGAAAATCACAACCATAGTGAATTGAACACCGTTCTGAACTATTTTATCGATGGAGTATTGAAAGCCAGGCAATTAACTCCGGTCTGGCCAGAAGCATATAATGCAATACTGGACACTTATTTTGGTGAAGTGCCTGAATCTTTCGAGGTGGATGGGAACACAACCACGCCGGTTGAGTTTTCAAAAAGTGTTGGTTTTAATCCGGATGATTACGTGGAGATCACCTCCTATTCACATCATCCTTTTTACGGACAGCATGTTTTGGAAGTGCCTGATAACTGGTCTAATGACCTTTATTACAACCTGCCTGTTGATGATTTAATAGAGATCATCAACCATTCCCTGAACAATGGATATACAGTGGCCTGGGATGGTGATGTAAGCGACCGGGGTTTGTCCTATAAAGACGGTTTGGCGCTGGTCCCCGAAAAGGATTGGAATGAGATGGAGGAAGATGAGCGAAGCAATGTTTTTAAAGCACCAATAAAGGAAAAAACCGTCACCGATGAAATGCGGCAGAAGGCCTATGATCGATTTAATACAACCGATGACCATCTGATGCACCTGACGGGTGTGTTTAAGGGTGCTGATGGCACATTGTTTTATCTGACCAAAAATTCCCATGGTACAAAACGCTCTGATTACGGAGGCTATATTTACATGTCTGAGGCCTATGTGCGTCTCAATACCATTGCCCTCATGGTGCATAAAGACGCCATACCAAAAACAATTGCAAGGAAATTGGGCTTGTAGGTTCAGGAAGATCCATGCCTTACCGGATTAATCCATCAGTAAATTACAGCCGCGGACCTGACTGTGGTCGAAGCGGCCCAGAACGGTGAAAGAACCATCGGGATTTACCGAACCCAGGTCCCGGGTTTCTATAAAGGAGCATGAGTAAAGGTTGGCAAGATCGATGATGTTGATCCCGCCGGAACGGCCCCGTGACTGCATCGTAAAAGGATCGTAAATATCCCGGATCAACACCTTCATCCAGGGGGGTGTCCTGAAAATTCCGGATCCGGAAGAATAAGCTTGTGACAACAATTCAGTCATGCCATATTCGGAATGGATGTGAACTACGTTTAATTTATCACAGAGAATGTTATGCAATTCCTCTCGTACCAGTTCCTTACGCCGGCCCTTCATACCCCCGGTTTCCATGACTGTGACCCCGTTGAGATTCGTCCCGTGATGTTCAGCCAGCTCCAGGAGGGCATAACTGACCCCAAAGAGTAGAATGGTCCGGTCTTTTTTTCTTTTTAGCAGATCGATCTTTGCCGGCATTGCCTGCATGTCGTGAAGATAAAACCCGCTGTGGTTGCTCCCGGATTGATCCATCAGGGATTGTACCATATAGATCAGTGAAGAATGCTTCTGTTCCAGGCAGGAAGGCAGCAAGGCAAGAATGTGATGTTTGCCTGGGGGTCCGTAAAAGAGCTGAAAGCTTGCTGTAAAACTCTGCTTATAAAGGGCTGCATCTGCCACAAAATGTTTGCTTGTTCCGGTGCCGGAAGTGCCACTGCTGTGAAATTCAAGTTCCGGGCTCCTGGTTCCGGCAATGACTCTTCCGGATTTGAAAAATTGAACAGGGAGGAAGGGGATTTGTTCAATTGCAGAAATACTGCCTGGTTCAATTTCAAGCTGTTGCAAATACTCTTTATATACGGAATTCTGTTCTGCCTGGTACCGGAATACTTCCAGGGCCAGTGTGCGGAATTCAGATCCTGATGTGATTTTGAATATTTTGGATTGATCAGGTATCACACTCAAATTTAGGGATAATTATTTTCCC
>CAYOFK010000175.1:0-5110 GCA_964403185.1 uncultured Rikenellaceae bacterium
TTGTCCGTGGAATTGCAACTGCGCATTCTGCATATCCTATCAATGAGAGAATAGCTGATAGTGATGACAATTATGTATGGCCATATGCAAAAGGAAATCAGAGGGGGCAAGCCATAGAGCCATTATACAAGACAATTCCAGCAATTATTAGTAATAATAAGCTGTTTTATGAATTGCTGGTTATTATCGATGCTATAAGAATTGGCAGGGCAAGAGAAAGGAATATTGCTGTTGAAGAACTAAAAAATCGATTAACAAATGTCTGACTCTAATATAAATATGCTACAGACGGTAGCAAACGGATTGGAAGAACTTAAAGAAGATATGGTATTTATCGGTGGAGCTGTTGCTCAGTTATATGCAGATGACCCTGCTGCCACAGATATCCGAGCAACTCTCGATATTGATTGCGTTGTAGAGGCAAGTACCAAAATAGAATATAACAAACTGGAAAGGAGTTTAGAATCAAAAGAGTTCACCCATGACACTTCTCGTGGAGCTCCTATTTGTAGGTGGGAATATAAAGGAATAAAGGTTGATGTAATGCCTGTGGAAGAAGAGATTCTCGGATTCAGTAATAGGTGGTATAATGAAGGTATTGAGAACAAGATACAGATTGCATTGCCTGATAAGACTGAGATCTATATATTTTCACCGGAGTATTATTTAGCTTCTAAGTTTGAAGCACATATTGGACGCGGAGGAAATGACCTTAGGCAAAGTCATGATTTTGAAGATATTATCTATCTTTTGGATAATTTCACAAAAGTCCTGGAGATAGTCATTAATGCTAGTGGGAAAGTAAAAGATTATTTAAAAGACCAGTGCCAGACCTTATTAGATAATGATAACCTTACCGAAGGAGTTGAATGTGCGTTACCTCTTGGATCTGATAGCGACAGAACTGAGATAATGATTGATCTGATCCAATCCATTGCTGGATTGGATTAAGTAATGTGATATTATCATAACAATCCATCCCCCAAAATCATTCAATCCGTCCACCTACCCACTATTCCTCTTTTGCTTCTTCCGGCATCAGTATGGCTTTCAGGTAGTGGTCGTCTTTGAAAAACCTGATTGCAACCTGCCGGATCTCATCGCCGGAGATGCTATTAATGAGCTCCTTAAGCTCTTCCGGTTTATAGGTTTTTTCATCATAATAGTAGGAATTTCTCATGACATTGAGCCAATATTGATTCATTGTGGCATTGGTTTCAAGATCGCGGATCATGATTTCCCTGGCTTTAAGCATATTTTCCTCACTGGGCCCCCCGGTTCTTAAAACTTTCATTTCTTTGAAGACGGTCGCTACCAGGGTGTCCACATTTTCCGGAGCACATCCCCAGTTTATTGTTATACTATACTGTTGTTTCGGGTATTTTGAAACTTCAAGCCGGGCGCTTACCCCATAAACACCTCCCTGTTCTTCTCTCATGTTCTCGCGAAGCTGTATGTCAAGGATCTTCATTAACATACCGGCAGTCAGGCGGTTTCTCCTGTTCCATTCAAAGGGCCCCTCGGTTATGATAAAGACCGTGCTTTTTGGTTCAATACCTTTATGCACAACAACTTCAGTGATGCCCTCAGGAAATTCCGGACTGACATCCACCCAGTGATCATCCCTGTTAGTGGAAGGAAGACTGCCAAGGTATTTTTCAATAAGGGGAATGATGCTGTCGGTGCTGAAGCTTCCAACAAAAAAGAAATGAAAGCCCTCGGCATCCGCAAAGCGGTCTTTATAGAATTCATAGGCAGTTTCAAGATTTAATCCGGCAATCTGGGCTTCCGTGGGGATCATTATTGTTCTTGGATCATTGCCGGTAGCCAGTTTGAACATGGTATCATACAATGCAACCTGGGGCTCTGCCCTGAGGAACCGGACCTGGTTTTCGATCCTCGACTTAAAGGTTTCAAAAGCAGTCTCGTCAAACCGCGGTTCTTTAAAATACAGGTAAGCAAGTTGCAGCATGGTTTCAAAATCTTTTTTCGTTGAAGAGCCTGCAATACTTTGGGTGAGGTCTCCAATCTGGGGATTCACACTGACATTCTTGCCTGAAAGGAATTTTGTGAGGTCTGTGGTATTGAATGCTCCCACACCACTTTGTGAGATTATTACTGACGCCAGACTGGATGAAAAATAAAGGCTGTCAGGCGTTACAGAAGTGCCTCCCTCGTTAAAAGCAGTCATCAGGATCTCATCATTTTTAAAATCGGTGGGTTTTAACACCACCGTAATGCCGTTATCCAGCTTTAATACAGTAAGGTCTGTACCTTCACTTTGGGTGCGGCTGACTATATTCCCGCCGGGCAGTTCACCCTGTATGAGAGAACTTCCCAATTCTTTTTCTTCGTACGGCTCCAATTTAGCCACTTTAGTGAGCATGATCCGTTGTAACACCTCTTTTTCATCTGGAATTTTATTCACTTCACTGTCAGGCCCTGTGATCATGATCACCATATTCTCTTTCGTGACAAGCTTTTCAGACAAAGCATTTACCTCGTCCACTGTTATTTCCGGCAAGATACTTTCAACATAGTCGTATTCATTTTCAATGCCCGGAAAAGGTTCACCACTCAGGAAATGTGAGATATATTCCCGGACATACCTTGAGGATTCAGTCTTATCCTTTTCCTGGAGACCGGATTCAAAGAAACTTTGAATTTCTGCTTTTTGCCGTTCGAGTTCAGCAGGTGTGAAGCCATGCTTTTTAACCCGTTTATTTTCGAGAATGATGGCAGCCAGTGTTGTGCCTGCCTCATTTTCCTTGGCGGCAGCATAGGTTTGCCATACGTCACTGGTGCGGGCAATAAATTCACCATATCCTCCCGATGCAAAAAGGAAGGGGGCATCCGGTTTCTCACTTAACTCGGATAATCTGGCATTCAGCATCATGGAATACAGGTTTAACAGGATCTGATATCTGTAATCATTATAGGTTTTAAATGGTTTTTTATCCTGCTTGTAAAAAACGACAACAGTATTTGAGGTGGCCTCGATATCCGATGCAACGGCAATGAGAGGATCCACATTTACGGGGATGTCATAAACCTCTCTCGTGCGACTGGTTTTGGGATTTTTTAATTTATTGAAATGCTTCCTGATCTTTTTTTCAGCCAGGGAAGGATCGATATCCCCCACAATGATCACCGACATAAGGTCCGGCCGGTACCAATCACCATAAAACCTTTCTATTGCTTCATAAGGGAAGGTGTCAATGACATCAATTTTTCCAATCGGCAATCGTTCCGCGTACCTGGAGTCCTTAAATATGATGGGAAATGTTTTTTTCTGCATCCGGTCTGTGGCACCCAATCCAAGTCTCCATTCCTCTTTGATTACCCCACGCTCTTTATCGATTTCTTCAGGTTGAAGCAGGAGGTTGTGTGCCCAGTCCTCAAGGACCAGGAATGCAGAATCAATAAGTCCCGGCCTGTCGGAGGGCATCTGAAACATATAAACAGTTTCATCAAAACTTGTATAGGCATTTAAATCAGCGCCAAAACTCACGCCTGATTCCTCAAGGTAGCTGACCAGGTCATTCTTGCTGAAGTGCTTACTCCCGTTAAAAGCCATGTGTTCCAGGAAATGCGCCAGCCCCTGCTGGTCCTCGTCCTCAAGAATGGATCCGGCATTCACAACGAGTCTGAACTCAATACGTTTTTCAGGTTTATGATTGGTCCGGATGTAATAAGACAAACCGTTCTTTAAGGTTCCGGTTAGCACTGCGGGATCCTTTGGTAAAATGTCAGATCCGCTAAATGTTTGCGCCTTTGAAAAGGATATGATGAAAACACTTAAAACGAGTGGGATCAGGAATCTTTTGAGTTTCATTTGTTACTGTATTGATGATTAATAATAAAGAGTGAATGAAAGTTGCCGGAGGGTTTTTGTTATGTTTCAAATATGGAAATAAAATTCATATTTACCAGTGAATTTGATCATATTATGGAAGGGATGAAACGATATCCTCTTTTATTCCTGAATCTCAATAGCTATAAGCCTGAAACATGGCGATTAAAAATGTTAAATTTGTGACAATAAACAGATCGTGAGCAAAACAGTCAGCAATACATCAATGCTTCAAACCGGAGAAGCCCTTCCGCTTGTGGAATCATTTTACACAGTGCAGGGAGAAGGTTTCCATACCGGTAAAGCCGCGTTTTTTATCAGACTAGGTGGCTGTGATGTCGGATGCAGTTGGTGTGATACAAAATTCTCATGGGATGCAGGCTTGCATCCCCTGGTTGAAATATCAGAAATTTTAAACCTGGCAAAAGAATCAACTGCAAGGTCAGTGGTGGTTACTGGAGGCGAACCCCTGATGTTCTCACTGGACAAATTCTGCCGGCTCCTGAAAAAGAATGAATTTAAAACCTTTCTGGAAACATCCGGAGCCTGTGATCTATCGGGGGAGTGGGATTGGATATGTTTGTCACCCAAACAATTTTCTCCACCGCGGGAATCGATTTATGGTCTTGCCGGTGAATTAAAGGTGATCATTCAAACAGAGGCAGATATTGCCTGGGCTGAAGAGAATGCGAAAATGGTTGCGGGAGACTGCAAATTGTTCCTGCAGCCCGAATGGAGCCGGTATGAACAAATCATCCCGGTCATTGTGGACTATGTAAAGGCCCATCCGAAATGGATGATCTCCCTGCAGGCCCATAAATTTATGCACATTCCTTAGCGGATAAGGTACTGGTATGATTATGGTGCACGGATGTCAAATTGTTAAACTGTTTCATTGTTATAAAACAAATAGCGAACTGCCTGTAGAGCGATTTTTAAAATCGCTTGGGGCTGTCTCAAAAGTGGCTACATTGGTTGTTATATACTGAAGATGAACTCAACCGCCAGGCGGTTTTAAGATGAGATTATCTCAAAAACCGTTTATTTTTTCAAATTTATTTTATCTGATTTTTTATATTTCTATGTAATTCCATCATCATTTTTCCACGTGTTTGCACCCCATACAACTTTCACATTCATAAACTCTTAACTTTTTTTTGTATCCGGCTGCTTTTTCTAATTCGCTACCTTTTTTTTTAACGTCTTTCTTGTTCCCCTTTTTACTTAATGCGCTATTGACAGACTCTGCAGAGTGAA
>CAYOFK010000176.1:0-5106 GCA_964403185.1 uncultured Rikenellaceae bacterium
TACAATGGGCACCATAGGTGTGTTTACAAAAGCCCTGGATGATGCCCTGTTATCGGATAAGATAGATGTTGCTGTACATAGTTGCAAAGATATGCCAACCGAACTTACCCCTGGTTTACGCATGGGTGCCTATCTGGAACGAGACGAGCCTGAAGATGTATTGGTTTTACCGGAAGGGAAAGCGTTTGTATCTGAGCAGGATTACGAGGCCTTTCAGACTTTGGGTACTGGAAGTTTACGTCGAAAGGCCCAATGGTTGAACAGGTATCCAAACCACAAATTTGAAAACCTCAGAGGCAATATAAATACAAGACTTCGCAAGCTGGATGAGAGCAATTGGCTGGGGGCAATATTCTCCAAATCCGGCTTAAGCCGGCTGGGGCTTTTACCTGCAACGGCTATTGACCTTGACTGGATGGTTCCGGCTCCAGCCCAGGGGGTTGTTGCTGTAGTATGCAGGTCGGATCATAAGCATATGATAGACATGCTGGATCAGATAAATAATGAAAAGACTGCCATTACCTCAACGGTAGAAAGAGCGTTTATGAATGTGCTGGAAGGAGGTTGTTCGGCACCAATTGGAGCTCAAGCAATAATCATGGGTGACATGCTTGAATTCCATGGTACGCTGCATAATCCGGAAGGCACCATGAAAGTTGAAGTAAAGCGAATTGTTCCTTTATTAGAGACAGACCATCTTGGCATTGAAGCTGCACGGGAAATATTAAGCCAGGGAGGCCGGAAGATTATTGAACAGATTAAAAACTTGTGAGAAAAAACCTTATGCTAAAGAACGATTTATTATTAAAAGCATTAAGACAGGAAATGGTGGATCGTCCACCGGTTTGGATGATGCGACAGGCCGGACGTTATCTGCCCGACTATATTAAACTCAAGGAGAAATATTCATTTTTCGAGCGCATTAAAACTCCTGAACTGGTGGCTGAGATAACGATTATGCCTGTACACCAGGTTGGTGTAGATGCTGCCATACTTTTTTCTGATATATTGGTGGTGCCCATGGCTCTTGGCTTTGATATTGAGTTGGTTCCCGATAAAGGGCCGGTCATTTATAACAAAATTACATCAGCGGAAGAGGCCTTAAAAGTACAGTCGATTGATGTCATACCCAGTTTGCAATATGTATTTGATGGTGTTAAGGCCACCAAAGACGGGCTTTATGATGAAGTTCCCTTAATTGGATTTGCCGGCGCACCATGGACCATATTCTGTTATGTGGTGGAAGGCCATGGCTCGAAAACATTTTCAAAAGCAAAGGCGTTTTGTTTTGAAGAGCCGGCTGCAGCCCATCATTTGTTAAACGTGATTACCGAAGCTACCATCGCTTACCTGAAACAAAAAGTGAAATCAGGAATTGATGCGGTGCAGTTATTTGATTCCTGGGGAGGATTACTATCACCTGAGGATTACGATCAGTTTTCTTTTCCGTACCTCCTGAAGATCATTGAGTCTTTAAGGGATGAGATTCCAGTGATTGCCTATCCTAAGGGATGTTGGTATAATATGGATAAATTCGAAAAATCCGGCGTGAGCGCCATAGGTGTCGATTGGTTGACAACAGCTCAATTTGCCAGATCTCAGGCACCCAATGTTACCATACAGGGTAATTTGGATCCCACCAGGTTACTATCACCGATACGGGAAATTAAACGCATGACCAGGAAAATGATTGATGATTTTGGTGTCCATAAATACATTGCCAACCTGGGCCATGGTATTGAACCCAATGTGCCAGTTGACCATGCGAGGGCATTTGTTGAAACCGTTAAAGAATATATAGCATGACAAATTCTCCATTATCCAGACCACGAATACTCCGTTCATCAGAATCGATGCGGGCAATGGTAAGAGAAACCAGCCTTAGTCCAACTGATTTTATTGTTCCTTTATTTATTACCGAAGGAGAGAATATAACACAAGAGATAGACTCTATGCCGGGATATTACCGGTATTCCATTGATAGGCTTCAATCAGAGATTACTGAGATTTTGAGCCTGGGAATAAAATCTGTGCTGCTGTTTGTCAAAGTGCCTGAAGATAAGAAAGACAATGCGGGCAAGGAAGCCCTAAACCCGGATGGGCTCATGCCTCGAGCTATCAAAACCATTAAAGAATGGACTCCGGAACTTGTTGTGATGACAGATGTGGCGCTGGATCCTTACTCTGAGTACGGTCATGATGGTATTGTGGAAGGCGGACAGATTGTGAATGATGCCACTGTTGAGGTATTGGCTAAAATGAGTGTGATGCACGCTGCCGCCGGCGCTGATTTTGTGGCCCCTTCCGACATGATGGATGGCAGGATTGGAAGCATCCGCGAAGAACTGGAAGCAAATGGCTTCGACAGGGTAGGGATACTGGCTTACAGTGCTAAATATGCCTCCTGTTTCTACGGTCCGTTTCGAGACGCCCTTGATTCGGCACCCGGATTTGGCGATAAAAAGACCTATCAGATGGACCCTGCTAATGCTTTGGAGGCAGAGAAAGAGGCGTTCATGGATGAAAATGAAGGAGCAGATATTCTAATGGTGAAGCCGGCGATGAGCTATCTGGATATTATTTTACGTGTTAAGACTCAAACTAATTTGCCTGTTGCCGCCTATCATGTGTCCGGGGAGTATGCCATGTTGAAGGCTGCCGCAGCAAAAGGCTGGCTAAATGAGGAAGAGGCATTTATGGAGTCGCTGCTGAGCATTAAAAGGGCTGGGGCCAGCTTGATTGCCACTTATTATGCCAAAGAAGCTGCCAGGATACTAAAACAAAATAATGATGAACGAGAATAGCAAACGTTTATTCGAACAGTCGAAACAGTATTATCCGGGAGGCGTAAACTCCCCTGTTCGTTCGTTCAACGCCGTTGGCGGAGATCCAATTTTTTTTGAAAAAGCAAAGGGTGCAGAGTTGTTTGATGTAGATGGTAATAAGTATATCGATTATATCGGCTCCTGGGGTCCGATGATCCTTGGGCATGCCCATGATGGTGTAGTGGAGTCAGTGAAGAAAGCTTTGGGGAATTCATTTTCATTTGGTGCGCCCACTGCCATCGAAGCGCAAATTGGCGAACTGATTACCACAATGGTCTCCGGTGTATCAAAAATAAGAATGGTCAATTCAGGTACAGAGGCCTGTATGTCAGCCATCAGACTGGCCAGGGCCTACACAAAAAGGGATAAGTTTATCAAATTCGAAGGATGTTATCATGGTCATGCCAATGAGTTTTTGATCAAGGCAGGCAGTGGCTTAAGCACCTTTGGCTTCCCCAGCAGTCCGGGGGTTACAGAAGGTTCAGCCAAAGATACCCTGGTAGCAACCTATAATGACATCACTTCCGTGCAGGACCTTATCGATCAGAACAAAGAGGAGATTGCGGCTATAATTATTGAGCCTGTGGCTGGCAACATGGGCTGTGTCCCGCCGGCACACGGCTTTGTTGAAGGATTGCGCCAGCTGTGTGATGCATACAATATCCTGTTGATCTTTGATGAGGTAATGACGGGTTTTCGGCTGGCGCCAGGTGGGGCCCAGGAATTATTAGACGTGAAAGCCGACCTGGTAACCTATGGTAAAGTGATAGGGGGAGGTATGCCGGTGGGAGCCTATGGGGGAAGTGATGACCTGATGGCCATGATAGCCCCCGAGGGACCAGTTTATCAGGCAGGTACGTTATCGGGAAACCCGATAGCAATGACCGCCGGGTTAGCAACGCTTTCGATTCTCAATGAACAAAGGGATATCTATCAGTCTTTGGCTAAGAAGACTAAATTTTTAGCTGAAGGTATAGAGGAGGTACTGGAATCGTCAGGATTACCCTATACGATCAATAGGAAAGGGTCTATGATGAGTGTACATTTTACCGGGGAGGCTGTAATCGATTTTAACTCAGCTGTAACGGGCAATAATGAGTATTTTAAAAAATTCTTTCATTCCATGCTGGAAGAAGGTATTTACTTGCCACCCTCTGCGTTTGAGACCTGGTTTATCTCCAATGCCCACGAGCAACACCACCTTGAGTTTACAATAGAAGCAACCAGGAAAGCAATTAGTAGGATATAGTGCAAAGCGAGGACATTAGTCAGGTTGTATTAGCTGTGAATCTGGGCTCTCCGGAAGCGCCCGGAGAAGCCGAAGTACGTACCTATCTGCGGGAGTTCCTGATGGATAAGAATGTTATTGATGTACCCCGGCCGCTAAGGGATTTGATAGTTAAAGGGTTTATTTTACCAAATCGGTCCAAAAAATCAACTGAGGCCTATGCCAGGGTCTGGACAGATGAGGGCTCGCCTTTGATTGTTAATACCATGAAAATGGTGGAAAAACTAAAGGATAAGTTACCAATTCCTGTGCATGCAGCTATGCGTTACGGCAAGCCCTCAATAGCCGGCCAATTGGATAAAATTACAGGCCAGTATCATGGTCTGAAAAAGATTATTCTGCTGCCGTTGTATCCTCATTATGCCATGTCAACTATTGGTACGGTCCAGGATATGACGCATAAAATCATGCGCCAAAAATATCCGCAAATAGAACTGGCTATTCATAAGCCATTTTATAACGATGATGGTTATATAAATGCCCTTACCGACAGCATAAGAACAGCTTTACCGCCGGCTCATCATTTGTTATTCAGTTATCATGGCTTACCTGTACGCCACCTTAAAAAATCAGATGTCACCGGTTCGCACTGCTATAAAACAGCGAACTGTTGCCGGGTGTTTTCGCCCGCTCATGAGTTTTGTTATAAACACCAGGCGCTGGAAACCACCAGTTTAGTAGTAAAAAAATTGGCATTGGGTTCAGATGATTATTCAGTTGCCTTTCAATCCAGATTAGGGCGGGATGAGTGGATCAAGCCTTCTTCCACTGACATGGTGAAGAAATTGGCTGCCCAGGGAATGAAGAAACTGGCTGTAGTGTGTCCGGCATTTGTATCCGACTGCCTGGAAACCCTGGAAGAGATTGGAATACGGGAGCAGAAATCATTCCTTGATAATGGAGGAGAATCCTTTATTTTGATACCCTGCATTAATGAATCCATTATATTTGTAGAAGCATTGGCAAAAACGTTAAAGCCATATTATGTTAATT
>CAYOFK010000177.1:0-5037 GCA_964403185.1 uncultured Rikenellaceae bacterium
AAACAGTTGAACGCCTGAGCCAGTACAGGAGACGGTTGCTGAATTATATTGAATCGGGGAAGGATCATATATTTTCTCATGAACTGGCAGCCATACTGAACATTACCGCAGTGCAGGTACGGCGCGACCTGATGCTCCTGGGATACACAAGTGTATATCGCAAAGGCTACCCGGTCCGCAAACTCATTGAAGTAATAGGGCATCGCTTAGACAGTGCCAGGGGCCGTAATGTGGCCATTGTGGGTATGGGAAATCTTGGAACAGCGCTGACAGCCTATCTGAGTGGGCTGCGCCCGAAATTACATGTGGTTGCCACATTTGATAATGACCCGGAAAAGACCGGTACGGAATTTTCAGGTATCATGTGTTTCCCGGCAGATGAAATGGAGAAAATCATAAAATCCCGGAATATCACCATCGGAGTGCTGGCGGTGCCGCAAAAACATGCACAGGAAATTGCAACACAACTGGTGAAGTCAGGCATCAGGGGCATCGTAAATTTTACCCACATTCCACTGAACCTGCCTGACGAGGTTGTTCTGGAAGAATACGATATGATCACCTCACTTGAGAAGGTGGCCTATTTTGTGAAAATGAACCTCTCCTAAAACTACCGGGGGCTTGCAGATACATTGTATGACTTGAGTCCCATCGGGGCGTAATAATAATAGCCCGGGCTGGACTGTGATTTATCTGGTTCTTAATGGCCTAAAAGAAATATCGGATCCCGATACCCCCTTCTACAAATCCTTTGGTAGCAGGTGTTAAATCCAACCCCGGGGCAACTTCCAGGAAAATATCAACCGGAGCATTGTCAAACATATAATCAAGACCGAATGGAACCCGGACACCAATGATAAAATCAGTCCCAAAGCCAAGTTTTGCACCGATACCCATATATCCTGCAAGGTTCCCCTCTGATACACGGATAAGTTGATGCCGGTGCATCAAGAAATCAGTATGGATCCCAAAATAACCACCATAGTAAAAGGACCAGTTCATTCCGGCATCTAAGGCAGTCGACTTTGAAAGCCAGTATTTAATGTTGATGCCGGTTGGTGCCCCAAACTGGACTCCGGCCCCAAAACCTGAATCCTGTGCCGAAACCGGCATCGAGGCCAGAAACAAACTGGCAAACAATGTCAGTATGGTAAGTTTTTTCTTCATTGTACAATCTTTTTAAAAGTTTTTCCAAAAGTAATGATTCTTAATGATCGAGCAACAATGTACGGATGATTTATGAAAAAAACATAGTCAATGCGGGCCGGATAAGCGGAATGACCTTCACTGGTTGTTCTGCGCTCTCCGCTCTCTACCCTATGAGATACTGCTCTGCAGTAGAAGCTGTGCTCCAACTTTTTACCTTTGACTTGTTATTATTCCTCCTGAGTATCTTGTCCGTAGAACCTGGACGATCTCCCCATAAGGTGCCCAAAAAATACCGCATTGGCCAGGATCTTATTGGTGCCGAACCAGGATCCCCTGAAATTTGTATTATCCAGAATCGCAATAACCACTCCGCTGCCGGAATTCTGAACAACCGCAAAGGGTGCGCCCTTTATGCGATTGACATTTTCACCGGAGGCAAAACCGCTCAACAAGGGTTTGGAACTGTAAACAATGGGCGCCTTGTATGGATCTGAAGGCATTTCTGCCACAGTGCTTCCCGACTTGAAAACCGGCAGGATATTGGTCTGAAAACCATAGGCCAACGGATGGGTACGGTCCAGCTCTACTTCAAAAATAGCCCCGCTGATGGATTGGGCGCTGAACTCCTTATACCTTTGTGCATAAGAATAGTGTTTTTCCTTGCTCCGGGGCACACTTTCCTTAAATTCCAGCTTCATTAACTCGTGGGATGCAACCCAGTTGGAAGCTCCTTTATATGCAATGAGTGTTCCGCCTTTCCTGAGCCAGGTTTTAAGATTTTCCGTTCCGGTTTCAGATACTGTACCCATGCTTCCGCCTGGCAAAATAATGGTGTTGTATTTCGAGAGGTCCATACGGTTGATCCTGCGGGCCTCAACCATGGTGATGGGTGTTTTGTATCTGGTGTCAAACAAATGCCATATTTCACCGGCATCCCTGCTGCTGGTACCTTCCCCGATAAGCAATAAAATACCGGGCTTTTTCAGGTTGGCAAAACTGCCGCTTCCCAGATCAATTCCCGTGGGTGTGAGTCCGGTGCCAAAAGCATAAAAATCAATGCCGGTTTCCTTTGCAAACTTTTCCACAAGCTCACGAATGGTTTCAGGATCTATACTTTGTCCGTGGACAGGGATGAGGATGGTCCCATAGTCAAAAGCGCCGGTCATGCCGTCATCCCTGTAAGTAAATTTTGATGTTGCCACTTTTAAGTGCAGGCCCTTTGACAACAAATTTGAAAGAACCCTGGGAGCATAATAATCGTTCCACCTGAATGCCCAGGCAACCGGATTATTACTACCCAGGATGTGGCCTTCGGTGACCCGGATGTCAGCAATCTGTTTTCCCTGAAGTCCGGACAACAGTTTTGCATTGGTTACCGGAGCATAGGACAGGTTAAAGGATAAGGGCAGGACCCAGGTTGACACGTCATAGAAGGTTGAATCCTTGAATTCACCAGCCGGTTCAAATAAAGATTTAATGAGTCTGTATTGTTTTTGTTTCAGGGGGACCATGTAAGAGCTGCCGGACTCAAAACTGGTATTGCCCGAAGCATAGGACTGTTGAATATTAAAGATTTCAATATCATGGCCTTTGAGGATCTTCATAAACTCCATGGTCCGGGATGCATCATCCGGATTGCCAAATACATAAGCTTTAACAGGATCCCTGTCGGCTTCTGCAAAGGCAGTGCTGTAAAATTCCCGTTGGTATTCGAGGAGGTCGTTTTTTAAATGGCGGGCAGCCTCCATGGTGGACAGGCTGACGGTAAATTGATTTTTAATGGCGTAGGGGAATGTGAGTATTCCGGTGGGGGTTTCTCTTTTAAAACCGCGGACACTGGCCTGTTCAAAAAGGATCCCAATTCCGGAATTGATATCGGGATATGAGGAGCCCTTCCCCAGATAATAATCATCAAAAATCTCTTCTGTAAAGTAATAGGAACCAATTTGATCCAGCGCTTTTGCATGATAGGCGCCTATTTTCTGTGTCAGAATGTAGTTTTTCCGGGGTGTCAGCGGATTGTTCCTGCTGGGAACACCCGGTTGGAAGAAAAATGTGGAATTGGAACCCATTTCATGATGGTCTGTCACGATGTTTGGTATCCATTCCAGGATTTTTTTCACCCGGCCCTTTGTTTCAGGGTTGGTCAGCAACACATAATCCCTGTTGAGGTCATACCAGTAATGGTTGGTCCGCCCCCCCGGCCAGACCTCACTGAAGGCCCTGTTTGCCGGGTCCGGTGAAACCACCTGGCTCTTATGCATATTGGCCCAGGTAGCAAAACGGGTCAAACCATCCGGATTTAAACTGGGATCAATAAGAAAAATTGTATTTTCAAGAAGTGCCTCAATTTCCGGTCCCTCTGCAGCGGCAAGGTAGTAGGCTGTCAACAGGGACGCATTGACCCCGCTCGATTCATTACCATGAATGGAATAACCCATGGTAACAACCAGCGGCATGGTTTTGATATCCAGACCGGAAGATACAGAAGGATCGGCAAGTTTGGAATGTTCCTGTTTAAGCTGGTCCAGCCTGGCAATGTTTTCAGGACTGGAAAATATCAGGTGCAGTAGGGGCCTTTTTTCATAGCTGTAACCATAAACCTGGAGTACTGCCCGGTCCGATACCGCCGCCAGGACCTCCATATATTGTACCAGCTTGTCATGCGTGATGAGCCATTCACCAACCTGGTGGCCAATCACCGACTCAGGAGTGGGGATGGACTGGTTATAGTTTACATTTGCTGGGAGGTAATAATCAAGCTTGATCTGGGCGCTGGAGGAAATCGATACCAGGCCGATGAGTGCAACATAAAATAGTTTTTTCATAGTAAAGAGTTATTAGAAAGCCCTAAAATATAAATTTATAGGAAGCGGCAGTCAAAAGATGGTGAAAAAATGAAACTGTTAGAATCCGGAATATATAACTGTTACGCAAAGAACCGCGAAGAGACGCAACGGGTCGCAAAGAATCTCAAAAAATGAGGGGCTAAAGCCCCGGTATTAGGATTGTTGCGGTAACCCCCGGCCTGAAGGCCTGGGTTAGTCAGGGGAAAGGTACTAAGCCGGATGCCGGGATGAGGATGACTGACTCCGTTGTCCGGCGGGCATGCAAAGTGGAGTTGTAAGGCGCTGAAACATCCACTAACTAACTCCGTCCTTCCCGCCTTCTAAATGGCCTGGTCCGGCAGACAGGCAGGGGTGGAGAAATGAAGTACGGAAATATCAATTGACTAACTCCGTCCTTCAGGGCGGAGATATTGAACTATAAACCACTAACCGGGCTTTAGCCCTGCACTTTCCCGGCTCAAAGCCGGGCTCCGACTGAGGGAAAGCCAGTGGGTTGAGCGATGGGCAGGCAGAGTGGGGATACCGATAGGTGATATATGCTGGCATGGAGGATCGATCTGTAGAGGTCCCTGCTGTAGAACGAACGTCCACGTTCGTTCACCGGTCCGTCAGGACCGGGCTTCAAGGCTAATAACACTCCCCCAAATCAGGACCACTTAGAAAGTTTTTTTGGATCAATAAAAAAGTTGTTTTAAACTTGAATAAAGATACAGGGCTAAAGTCCCGGTTTTGGGGATGTTGCGGTAACCCCCGGCATAAATACCGGGGTTAGTCAGGGATGAGGGGCTAAAGCCGTTAGCATTCCTAGCCTTTTCCCCCGGCCTGAAGGCCTGGGTTAGTCAGGGGTAAGGTACTAAGACGGATGCCGGGATGAGGATGGCTGACTCCGTTGTCCGGCGGGCAAGCAAAGTGGAGTTATAAGACTCAGAAACATCCACTAACTAACTCCGTCCTTTAGGGCGGAGGTTTAAAACGAGACAACACAACCGGGCTTTAGCCCAAAACTTTTATGCTTATGGCTTATGTAAGAATCTGGTTG
>CAYOFK010000178.1:0-4970 GCA_964403185.1 uncultured Rikenellaceae bacterium
AGCGACATGTTTTCAATATATATCAGATCGTAATTAAGTCGCTCAACCATTTGTTCTACATTCTCGGCATAACCATACTTAACCTGGCCCCAGGAAGTAATTCCGGGCTTTACTTTTTGTAAGTGGATGTAATGCGGGGCCACTTTTAAAATTTGATCAACATAGAATTTCCTCTCAGGGCGTGGACCAACCAGTGACATATCCCCCAGCAGAACATTAACAAAATTCGGGATTTCATCAAGCCTGGTTTTTCTCATAAAATTACCGATAGGGGTGATCCTCGGATCATTAACAGTTGACAGGGAAGGGCCGAATTCCTCAGCATCACTGTACATGGTCCTGAATTTAAACAGCTTGAATGCTTTCCCATACCGTCCAATGCGTTCCTGGATAAAAATGACAGGACCTGGTGAAGAAAGCCGGATAATCAAAACCAAAACTGCACAAACCGGCATGGTGATGATCAGGGCGAGTAAGGCCAGAGTAAAATCGATAACTTGCTTAAAAACAGATTGCCAGTACGGTATCAGATCATGGGAGATCTCAATTAAGGGTGTTCCGTACACTGAAGACATTCTTACACGTCCCGTAAGAATATCATACAAACCGGGTACTGCCTTGATGATAACCCGGGTTTTGTTTAAGATATTGATGATGTTCCCCAGCGTATCGGAATCACTTGATTCAATGGCAATAATGACTTCTTCAATATTATGCGCCTCAATAATTCTGTCTGCCTGTTTAAGTTCCCCCAGCCTCGGTATTTTTTTTTCAATATTTGATGTGGATTGATCATTCACATTAACAAATCCGACAATTTTATTTCCCGAAGATTTGGAGACAGAGGTTAATTTGGTGTATATTTCCAGGGCCCTGCCATTCCCGCCAATTAACAAGGTATTAAAGCCAAATTTCCCGGTCCTGATTTTTGCAATGGCCCGGGAAGTGATCACCACTCTTGGGATATAAGTGAGGAAAAACTGTAAGGAAAACAGGACTCCTAATGACAGGTAATAGCTTTTGTATGACCGGATGGTGTCATCCAGAATGAGAGTGAAAAACAGAATGAGAACCCCTATCAGGGAAAATAAAAAGGTTTGGCCCAATTCCTGCAATCTGGATTTCCTGTATGGAGACCGGTAATATCCTGAAATGCTGTGAAGTATGATCCAGAACACGGGAATAACTATCAGGCTGACAATGAATTTTACATCCGGCTTAATGGGGACCTGAATCCCAAACATGGGACTTTCAATATATATCTTCCTGAAAATATAGAACAATGTCCAGCTTGCTGTAGCTGCAAGGAAGTCAGAAATGATATAGAAAAGTATTTGGAGGTTTTTGTTCATTTGTCCGCAGGAGAACCACCCTTTTATTATTGAAGTTTGATCCGCAATTGTATTGTTTGTAGATCAATATTAAAACATATTTTCCGGAATAGTGATATCAATCTGTAAAAACTACTGATATAATGAAGAAATTTAGGCCTGGATTTTGGAAATGATGTTTTCAGCAACGACATGTGCATTATAGGAATCTTCAAAGAAAGGAATGCGGTCCTTATTGGTTGAAATATCCTTTGCGAAAGCGATTATTTCATTTTCTTCCAGTGTGTTGTGATTGTTGTGTTTCCCATGATCAATATATTCAATCTCAGGTTCCGGAGTTTCCGGCCCGTACATTTGTTTCGCATGATTTAAGGACACTTTCTGACTGGTGAAATTTGTAAAATTTATGAACAAGCTGCAATTTGGCTGAAAGATTCTCAATTTCCTGTTGATTTCAGGAGTTAAGGAAGTGTAATTCATAGAAACACAGGCACCATTATCAAATTCAACCCTGGCATACACCAGCTGGAAGATGCCATCTTCCTGTGTAATTACATGGGCCTGTGTTTTCCTTGCCTGGCTTTTTGTTAATGTAAGTGCAATTTCAATATCTGACATCAGGCAGGTCTTGAGATGACTGATTGTTTTTAAACAACCGTCATCAGGTCTGAGGAACTCAAGGTATAAGGGATTGTTTACTTCATGAACCGCTTCTGAATAAGCGGGGTTATACATGGCCGGATTACCTGTTCTGATCAGGGTATTGGCTTCCTGGCTTAATTTCAGAAGGGTGTGAAATTCCTTTTCGGGTATGAGCGATGCATTTGAAAAAAAAATGTGTTTGAACTGGCGCACTGCTGAAATCACATTTTCCATGTCCGGAAATTCCTTCTGCAAAAGAATCAGGGCATCGGAGTCCCTTATCAGGTGCACACTGTCTTTAACCACAGGATATCCGGACAGAACATCCGGGATCCGGACGTTCTGTTGAGGCATGGTACAGATGCCGGAGATACGAAATGGCAGGTCACCTGAAAGTTGGTTTAAATAGACATTATCAGGATTCACACCTACTAAAACCCCGATTTTTATCATATTTTTGCAGTGTTTTTGCAAACTTAGTCCATTTTTGATGACCCGGGGGTTAATTGCCGCATGAATTATCAACCTTAAATTGTTGATAACATGAACATTTCAATTTACAATGAGAAAGGACACATTCAGGCATAAGGGATTACGTGCAAGGCTGGTTCAGACCATCCGTGAAAAAGGCATTAAGGACGAAAAGGTACTTGATGCCATATACCGGATGCCCAGACATCTGTTTATGGATACAGGATTTATTAATTTTGCGTATAAGGACCAGGCTTTTCCCATTGGTGAAGGGCAAACAATTTCCCAACCCTTTACGGTGGCTTTTCAAACAGAGTTACTGGAGGTTGAAAAGCATCAAAAGATTCTGGAGATCGGTACAGGATCGGGATATCAGGCTGCCATATTGCTGGAAATGGGAGCGCGGGTATATACTATCGAACGGCAGAGAACCCTCTATTTGAAAACTCAGACCATGTTGTACGGGATGGGTTATAAAGCAAAGTGTTTCTACGGAGATGGATTTAAAGGCCTGAAATCTTTTGAACCCTTCGACCGGATCCTCATAACAGCTGCCGCTCCTGAAGTTCCGGACACCCTTCTGTCACAACTGAAAATTGGAGGGAAACTGGTGGTTCCCATAGGCGGCTCGTTCTCCCAACGCATGTTTTTGATTGAGAAAACAGGTGAAGATCAATATAAAAAAAGCAGTCATGGGAGTTTTATTTTTGTTCCCATGTTAAAAGGTACCAGCAACGGTACATTAAAAACTTAATTTGCACATGATCACGATCAAACAATTTGTTTTTAATCCATACCAGGAAAACACCTTTGTTGTATATGATGACACCAAAGAATGTATCATTATTGATCCCGGTTGCAGCAGTCCGGATGAAAAGTTACAACTTCAGACATTTCTGAGCGATCATCAGTTGCGGTTGGTTAAAGTAGTTCTTACCCACGGGCACTTCGACCATATCCTTGGCGCACACTTTTTGTTCGATAGCTACAGCATTTCTCCCAGTTGCCATGCAGGTGAAGTGGGACTTATCCGGCAGGCGAAGGCCCATGGTAGCATGTTTGGATTTGAGATTGAAAAACCTCCGGAACCAAAAGATCTTTTATCGGATGAGGATGTGCTGAGGTTCGGGTCCACCAGCCTCAGGATCATTCATACCCCCGGACATTCTGAAGGAAGTATCAGTCTCTATTGTGAAACAGACCGGTTTGTTATGGTGGGGGATGTTTTATTTGATGGCGGCATTGGACGAACAGACCTGCCGGGAGGCAACTTTGAGGTACTTATGGAATCGATCACACAGAAACTCCTTTCCCTGGGTGATGATGTGAAGGTTTATCCCGGACATGGGCCTGAAACCACTATTGGCAAGGAACGCATGTCTAATCCCTTCATTGGAGGTTCGTTTAACATGTAAAAAATCATGGTTAGAGCCAATTCCCGTTTTTAATTTTGTGAACCCCTGATTTCTTAACCTATTACAACCAGAACATCATGGCATTTGATTCATTTGAAAGCAGACACATAGGCCCGGGGCCGGAAGATCTGAAAATCATGCTGGAAAGCGCCGGGCTTTCCTCAATGGAGGAATTGATTGAAAAGGCCATTCCCGGATCGATCAGATTGAAGAAGCCCCTTGACCTGAAAGAAGGTATCAGCGAATTTGAATATTTGGAAAAGATCAGGCAGATCGCTTCAAAAAACAAGATATTTAAGACCTATATTGGTCTGGGATACTATGACACCATTACCCCGTCTGTGATACTCAGGAACATCCTTGAGAATCCTGCATGGTACACTTCATACACACCTTACCAGGCAGAGATCTCACAGGGCAGACTGGAGGCCTTGCTGAATTTTCAGACAATGGTAAGCGATCTGAGCGGGATGGAACTGTCTAACGCTTCCTTACTGGATGAGGCAACCGCAGCGGCCGAAGCAATGTTGATGGCATACCGGTTGCGTTCCAGGGAAGCGGTAAAGAATGGGGTTAACAGGTTTTTTGTGGACACGAGGGTATTTCAGCATACCATCTCAGTGCTCCGGAACAGGGCCGGGTCCCTGGGTATTGAACTTGTATTTGGCAATGCCGGAGAAGATGCACCGGACCACTCCTGTTTTGGTGCCATGGTGCAATATCCTGATGCAGACGGGTCGGTCAGGGATTATCAAAGTTGGGTTGAAGGTTTGCACGAAAAGGAGATCCTTGTTGTGGTGGCCGCAGACCTTTTAAGCCTTGTGTTGCTGAAGCCTCCCGGTGAATGGGGTGCGGATGTGGTAGTTGGTACCACTCAGCGTTTTGGGATCCCTATGGGGTACGGAGGGCCACATGCTGCATATTATGCAACCAGGGAATGTTTTAAAAGGAATCTGCCCGGAAGGATCATCGGCGTTTCTGTTGATTCCATGGGAAATCATGCCTTACGAATGGCACTGCAAACCCGGGAACAACATATAAAACGGGAACGCGCCTCCTCAAACATTTGCACTGCACAGGCCTTGCTTGCAACCATGGCGGGCATGTTTGC
>CAYOFK010000179.1:0-4936 GCA_964403185.1 uncultured Rikenellaceae bacterium
ACAGAAGATCCTTATTTTTATGAAAACGGTCGTATTTCAGCTCATTGTCGATAAACAGGAGTATGATTACGGTGCAACTGATACCCAGAGCGAGGCTTGCCAGACTGATGCTGCCAGCGCCCGGATTCTTTTTGAAGTGCCTCTGAAAAAGTTTGACGTAATGAAGTACCATACAGAGTGAAAAGGGATGTGTTGATTTATTTGTTCTTTAAAAGCATTTTCATCAGGATGTAAGCTGCTGCAGCCCCCCTTTTACTGATCACATCCCGGGGGGTATTGTCTCCAACTTCGTAGGTGACGCTTTCAGCACCAAGTTCGTGAAGAAACCAGTTCTTGGAAATCTGTGCTGTCATCCCTGTGGGTTCCGGAGAAAATGAATGTCCGGGAAATGAGGCATTAATTGCCTCCAGCCACTCTAAAGCAAGACGTTTGCCTGCAATCAGATTTTCTTCTTTCTGTATATAAAAAAGATCCACCTGGGTGGAGTGAAAATCAATGCCAAACTTTACATCTCCTGAATCAACTTCACTGAGCAGGTATTCGCGGAATGCCATGGTTTCCGGTTGGTTGAAGAATCTCCAGTCGCGGTTCAGGTCAATGCCTCCAAGATTGTGCCTCCAATGGCCGTTATCCACACCGTCAGGATTCATCAGGGGGACTACGATGGTTCTGAAGTGTTTCCTGAATTTTTTCGCCTGACGGCCGTTTCCGGCGAGGGTTTCCACAAAAGAAACCATCTCAAGATATCCAGGGATTTCAGGCGGATGCTGCCTGCTGAGTATCACAAGCGTGTTCTTCCTGGTGGTATTGGAGATGGTCATGGCCATAATGGGTTTTCCCTGGTGGCTGTAGCCAATGATGTCATTCTTTATATAGGGCATTTCACTTAACCTGTCAACCCACCTGTAGGTGTCTTTTGAAGTGATCAATTCCTGTGCCGCCACCCACAAACCTTCCTGATCCAGGGTGAGTTTCATTAGTGCAGAACTGTCAGCCGCGTTTATACTCCAGTTTGAATCAGCGATTTGGGTCCAGTGAATTCCATCCAGACTCAACCTGGGAATGTACCTGTACATTCCGTTTTTGTATATCAGTTTTATATAAATGGTTTTTTGTTTTTCAGTCCAGATCCTGAAAGCATACCAGGGACTCATATTCACCGGTGTGTTTTCCGGGGCAATGGTAGCCAGGAACAGGGTGTCGTTTAACTCCAGAATACTGTTCAGCCTGGATCCTGTAAAATCATTGCTTAGCCAAATTCCTGTTTTTTTAAAATAGGTGGTTAGTTTTTCCTGCAAAGTTACAGGCCGCGACCGGGTATCAATAAATTGGGAAGAATCGGTTATTTCCGGCCAGGGAATCCGTACCGGCTGACCAAGAACATTCAAATTCACCATCAATCCAAACAGGATGGTTGTGAGGAAAATTGTTTTCATAAAAGCTTTGGTTTAATTGAGTTACAAATTAGGAAAAATAATGGTTTATTGGCTTCCTTTGAAGATACGAAAGTTAATTATAAACTGGTCCTTCATAATTATTGACAGAAACATTTTAACGAAAGCTGAGACCAATCCTGAATTCCATACGATTGAATTTAGTAAGCTGTTTGATATCATTATTCCAGTAATTTGTAAGAATACTGTGAAGTTCCTGATAGCGGTAACCCCAATAAAAGTAAACAGAAGATCTGTCAGTAATGGTGAATGCCATTCCGGCGCCTGCACCGGCAGTTACGCCTCCTTTATCTTTAGTATTTGGCCTGCTTGAAAGGGCTATGGAATAACCTAAAGTAGTACCTATCCATGGTTTTACCCTCCATTTTGAAAAAATGAACCTGAGATCACCAAATAAAGACAAAACCGGCGGATCAAAATTTTCAACTGCAAGACCAAACCCCAGATAAAATCCCCCCGGATCAAAATACCCATGACTCATTTTTAAACTAACGGGCGTATTATACATGACCTCCTGACTGCCTGGTAACAAACCAAGTGACATAAAACCCATATACCCCCTTTTCAGGAAAAATCCGCTTTCTGCTGACGATGAATCAAGCTTCAATCCATTTGATTCAGGATTACCTGTAAGCTTTTGATATAAAACCTCATTAAATGTTATATCCGGCATGCGGGTCCTTTGTTCTGTTACTTCGCCACCATTTGAGGCTGCTGAAGAAAATACCTGAATTAACATAAACAAAGTTTTGAAAAGAAGAATCTTTTTCTTTAAGAGTTTATGCGTTTTTTCTGATGTCATCATAGTTTGGTGTAATTTTTGTGTTGAATAATTGCATTGTGGAACGGCTCGAATTAACTGAAACTGCAAACCAATATAATAATTTAAAAAATCCTATTATGAAAACCCCGAAAATTTCTGCTTTGTTCATTCTATTCCTCATTTTCATTGGCATGAGCGGGTGCCGGGATAAGGTGTTTGAAGAACAAACCCTGAACATACCTGTTTACATGACGTACGAAGAGTTACGCTCAGCCGTGAAAGTTTCCTCTCCACAGACCCTGCAAAAACCGGGCAAAATTTACTTCAAGGACCAACTGATTTTTGTTAATGAAGAATTGGAAGGCATCCATGTCATCAACAATGTGAATCCGGCCAAGCCTGAATTCCTTGCTTTTATCGAAATTCCCGGGAATGTGGATATTGCCATTCGCAACAATACACTCTATGCGGATAGCTATGTTGACCTTTTAGCGTTTGATATTTCCAATCCGGAAGATATTGATGAAGTAGGGAGATTAAAGGATGTATTCCCACCCGTTATACCATCTTTCGATAACTCATATGGCATTGATACAGATGCACTTAATGACGAAAAAGGAGTCATCATAGATTGGGAAATAAAAACTGTAATGAAAGAAGTGACGGATGAAGGAAGGGGCCACTTCCCATGGCCTATGCTTGTTGAATTTAGTAACCAATTTGCGGGTTCACGAAACGCATCTGGTGGCGCTACAACATTTGGTATAGGGGGTTCAATGGCACGGTTTACCTTATTTTCGGATTACCTTTATGCCATTGACGAAAACAAATTAAAGATCATTTCAGTGAATCATCCGGAATCAATGCGCCTGGAAAATTCTATTGAATTGACCTGGGGCGGACTGGAAACCATTTTTCAGTATAATAACAAATTATTTTTTGGCACACAAACCGGCATGATCATATATGACCTGGTAAATCCCGTTCAGCCTGCTTACATTTCCGAATTCAATCATATTCAAAGCTGCGATCCGGTTGTAGTACAGGCAGATTTGGCTTACGTAACCCTGCGATCCGGCAACACTTGTGCAAGGGGAGTGAACAGGTTGGATATTATTGATCTAAAGGAAATTACCGACCCGCAGTTGGTAAAATCTTATGATATGAAGAATCCACATGGTCTGGGGATCGATGATCAGTTCCTGTTCATTTGTGATGGTGCGAACGGACTGAAAGTTTACAATGCTGAAGATCCGTTAAGATTGGAATTGCTGGCCAGTTTCCCTGAAATAGATGCATGGGATGTCATTCCCGTTCAGGGTTTGTTGTTTATGATTGGCGAGGATGGTTTTTTTCAATACGATTATTCCGGTCCTGATCAGATATCTCTGGTAAGCTCAATTCCGGTAAACAGTTATTAAAAAGAGAAAGGCTCTCACTTTTTGGATAGTCTCCTCCTTTTATAACCGCCTGGCGGTTAAGCCAACACCCGGCACCGGAAAACATGGCGTTGCTGAAGTTGCCAAAGGGTACCCCATCCACTATAAACAATTGCTGGTTATTACCAGGCAAAGAGAAACTTCCCCTGATGGTGATCCGTGTGGCACTTCCTGGCGCCCCTCTGCCGTGACAACAACTTCTTCATCTGGATAACCTATGCAGACAGAATGGAAGTATGGATGATGAAAAAACTGAAAAAGATGGTAACTCTTATTAAACCTTAAATTGGAATTTTCGTTACAATAATGTAAATTCATCACAGATGAAAAAAAAAATGCATCTTTATTCCCATACCTGAACGTGTAATATCTTAACTAAATACAAATGAATGCCTCCGGACTGTTCAGAAACATCCAAGCAAAAAAGAGTTTTTTATGTGTCGGCCTGGATTCAGATCCAAAAAAAATTCCCGGTCATCTGAGTTCACACAGTGACCCTGTTTACGAATTTAATAAGGAGATCATCAGGGCCACACATGAATTTGCCGTGGCATATAAACCAAATATTGCATTTTATGAAAGTCAGGGTGCCAAAGGTTGGGAAACATTGAATAAAACCCTGACGTTTATTCGCCGTACTGACCCCGATATGTTTGTGATTGCAGATGCCAAAAGGGGTGACATTGGAAATACATCCGGAATGTATGCCAGGGCATTTTTTGAAACCATGGATTTTGATGCTGTTACAGTGGCACCCTATATGGGAAGTGATTCAGTCCGGCCGTTTCTTGAGTATGAAAACAAATGGGTGGCCTTACTTGCACTTACTTCAAATCCCGGCGCTGATGATTTCCAGCTTATACGGGATGCCGGTACGGGCAGGAAAGTTTTTGAAATTGTACTGGAAACAAGCAAATCCTGGGCCGGCAAGGATCAACTCATGTATGTGGCAGGCGCTACAAGAGCTGAGATGCTGGCAGATATTCGCCGCATCATTCCTGAACATTTCCTGCTTGTTCCGGGAGTCGGCGCACAGGGAGGAAGCCTGGAAGAGGTCTGTAAGTATGGGATGAATAAACAATGTGGATTGCTTGTAAATTCCTCGCGTGGGATCATATTTGCCGACGGAGGACCGGAATTTGGTGAAGTTGCCGCAGGAAAAGCAAAGGAGATCCAGACTAAAATGGCAGGCATACTGGAAGAAGCCGGATTGGTCCCGGAGTAAATCCGGGATTAGCGATAAACAGGCTTTTCGCTGCGTTCCCCGGGAACTTGCAAAA
>CAYOFK010000180.1:0-4862 GCA_964403185.1 uncultured Rikenellaceae bacterium
AAACCTTGACCATATCGGATCAGAAATTGGTGGCCTGTTAAGGGAATTTACAGCACCCGGAAATGCTTTGAAGGAGAAATTGAAAATGCTGCCAAAATTGAACCAGATCAGCTCCTGGATGCCAAAAAGCATTAATGGCCGGGGAATTTGCCAGGAAGTGGTCATTACTGAACCTGACCTTGGGATATTTCCGGTTCTGAAATGCTGGCCTGAAGATGGTGGAAAATTCATTACCCTGCCCATAGTGCACACAATAGATCCCGACACGGGCATCAGGAATGTAGGCATGTACCGCATGCAGGTTTTCAACGGCAAAACCACCGGCATGCACTGGCATCGTCACAAGGTTGGAGCAAGGCATTATAATGAATACAAAAAAAAAGGCAAACCCATGCCCATTGCCGTTGCACTGGGCGGAGATCCTGCCTATACCTATGCCGCCACTGCTCCACTGCCCGACAATATTGATGAGTATATGCTGGCAGGATTCCTTAGAAAACGTAAGGTGGAACTCGTCAGATGCCTGACGCAGAATATTGAAGTTCCGGCTGATGTGGACATCGTTATAGAAGGCTTTGTGGATCCCGGAGAACCAATGACAACCGAAGGCCCGTTTGGAGATCATACAGGTTTTTATTCACTGGCCGGTGATTACCCGGAATTCCACGTAACCTGTATTACACATAAAAAAAATGCCATTTATCCGGCTACCATTGTTGGCATTCCCCCCATGGAAGACGCCTACATTGCCAAAGCAACAGAACGTTTGTTCCTGGTCCCTTTGCAACTCTCTGTCCTTCCGGAGTTAATGGATATGAATTTGCCGCATGAAGGAGTTGCTCACAACCTTACCATTGTGAAAATCAGGAAAAATTATCCCGGTCAGGCACGAAAAGTCATGAATGCCATGTGGGGCGCCGGACAGATGATGCTTAACAAAATATTGATTGTGGTGGATGGAGATGTTGATATTCATGATTATGAACAACTTGCAAAACATGTTGCGAAACATTATCATCCCGGGGAAGATACCTGCTTTAGCAGGGGCCCACTGGATGTATTGGATCATGCAGCACAGAGGATGGGTTATGGCGGTAAAATGGGACTCGATGCTACAATGAAATTTCCGGAAGAAATTTCCGGAAAAGAGAATCACAGGCCCTCAGCTTCAAAGGCCGATGCACCTGCTGAAACCCTTCCGGAATGTGTAAATAAAATCAATACCAAACTGCTGGATAAAGACCTTGGAATATTGCTGGTTTCAATTGATAAGGAAAATGTGGGCCAATTAATGCGTGCGGCTGAGGAACTGATCAGACAGGATCACTTTGAAACAACCAGGATCATGCTCCTTGTGGACAGCGAAGTCGATGTGGATGATATCGGACTGGTTGCCTGGCTTCTGGGAAACAATATCGACCCTAACCGTGACTGTAAACTGCTTTCGGTTGAACAAACCCGCGACTTTCCCTGTCTGGTGATCGATGGTACGCGAAAAATTAAAGGGCGGGAGCACTTCGGGCGATTATGGCCAAACATCATCGTTTCAGATCAAAATACTATTGATAAAGTTGATGACATGTGGCCGGAACTGGAATTAGGCCCCCCACTGCCTTCCCCATCACTGAAATTTCTGCCACTTGTTAAAAGAGGCGGCGCAGCAGTGGATGAATAGTGATTCTGATACAGAATCCAAACCCGGAATAGAAAAGGCACATTTTTTGCGGGATGATAACGGGCTGTCCAATAGGACTGAAAATGTTCTTTTAATAGAATGATTTAATAACTTTGTTGGTATAAGATTGAAGATACCATGAAATCGGCAGTGTTGATATTGTTGTTGATGATCACCCCCGGAGCTCCGGCACAGGAGACCGGGAACCTGGTCAAATATACCCATGATTTTAAATTTAATGAGGGAATCTTTCTGAACTTTGAACAGGTTCAGAACAACGATCCCATTCCAAAATATAAAATACTTACCAATGCCGATTACCATGATCCACAGTTCTTTGATAAGGTTCTGGTGCATGATGTTATTTACTATTTTAATGACAACGCAATACGCCAGGAAATACAACTTAGCGAAGTGTGGGGATACTCACGAAATGGGATTTTATATGTCAGGATCGGTCAGGAATTCAACAGGGTGACTATCGTGGGGGGGATCTGTCATTTTGTGGGGACCGTAACCGTGACAGATACCCGTTATGTAGATCCGTATTATAACCGGTATAACTATTATAATTCATATAACTCCTATTACAATCCATATTTTTATCCGCAGCGTACACAAACCTATTCAAGAACTGAAATGGCCCAGTTTATCCTTGATTTTGAGACCGGTAAAGTTATGGAATACAATATACAAAATCTTGAAATTGCCTTAATGCGGGATCCTGAGTTGTTTGATGAATACGTCTCCTTGAGCTCCCGGGAACAGAAAAAATTAAAGTTCCTGTATATCCGTACATTCAATGAGCGTAATCCCATTTATTTTCCTGAATAGGAAACGCATATTTCCCTGGTCAGAAATTCATGCAGTGACTCGCAGTTATCCCCTGACTGAATGTTCAACCCGTCCGTGGAATGGATATGTTTTTATGAAAAGGACCGTGCTTTTTGTATCTTTAGTCAACTTGTATCATTGTTGACATTAAGCAAGAACAACTGAAACGAATATTAACAAATTAATAATGATGAATTACCCATCAATTTTTAGTCGGATAAGAAGAGCGATCAGCCTGTTTACATTGACAACGCTTTCTTTTTATTGTTTTGCGCAAAATCCGTTGCCTTCTGAAATCCAGATCGAAGGATTCCTGAACTCCAAAACACTGGTCGTTCTGGACGGGGGGTTATTCTCAGCCTATAACATAGAGATAAAAGACGTAATGGAAAAATATTGGGACATCACTACTTATGATTTTATTGAACAGGATGAGTTTGAAGAAAGAATGACGGATAGCAGTTACTCTTTCCTGATGCCAACCTACAGCCGCTTCGAAAGGGATAAATCCGGTCGCCGCTATACATTTTTAAACCTGCTGCTTGGTTCCAATGTGAAAAGCATTTCAGAATTACCGGAATTCGGCCATGTCCCCCTGACCTATACGGATGATGAAGATGAGATCTATGTTTATAAATTACGGTACATGGTGCAATTTCTGCAACGAAGAGTGAAAGAACTAAAAAATGAGGATAAAGTGAATGCTATGAAATACCTGACTTATTATAATAAGAATGCAAACCTGATAAAGAATTACACCTTGTATATTGCAGAACACGACCTGTCCTCAAATATCCGGTCGGAATCTGTAATTAAAAAAGAATACCCCTATGAAATAAAGATCATGAACCACGAAGAACTGGAGGATGCCCTTGCAACCGCCGAGGATCTGGTATTGTTTACGCATAAAGCCGGACCTGAAAGTAAAAACTCGGAAGGCTGGGCGTTTAAATTGATCTTTGGAACTGATGGCACACTTTATTATTACAATAAGCACAATATTAAACCAAAAAAGCCAAACGGTTTTACCAGTAGTGATTTTAAACGAATAGGACGGTATTGACAGTATGGAACGAATCAATAGTTACAGCAGTGTGGAAAAAAACTGGGCACTGATATGCCACCTGGCTGCCCTGGCATATTTTATTCCCTTTGGACAAATAACAGGACCCCTGATCGTGTGGATGATCAAAAAAGATGAATTTCCCTTCGTGAATGATCAGGGAAAAGAAGCACTGAATTTCCAGATCTCATTTTTTATTTATGAATTGCTGTGCATACCCCTGGTATTTATCGTGATCGGTATTCCAATTCTTATTTTCCTGGGCATCCTCAATTTTGTCCTTGTAATTGTTGCAGCAGTAAATGCCGGCAGGGGAACAGCATTCAGGTATCCGCTAAATCTGAACCTGATAAAATAACAACCAGGCAGGAAACCTGTTGCCGGGCGGATTTACAGCCTGGCCTGGCTGTCTGCCAGCAGCGGGATTTGATCTGATGGCCATGACGGTATCAGGCTCGTGCAAATATCCGCCCAACACCAGGATTTGCAGCAGTTAATTTGCAATCTTTTCTATCTTTGTGTGAACGTTTTAAAACACAAGAAGATCCATTCATATGTCAAGCAGTCAAACTTCCATACCAAAAGGAACACGGGATTTTGGTCCTGTGGAGATGGCCGGAAGAAATCATATTTTCTCAGTGATCAAAAACATTTTCAGAACCTATGGTTATCAACCTCTTGAAACGCCTGCAATGGAAACCTTGTCAACCCTGCTTGGGAAGTATGGAGAAGAAGGTGATAAACTTCTGTTCCGGATCCTGAATTCCGGTGATTTTCTGTCTAAGGTGTCAGAACGGGACCTTCTGGAGAAAAACCATGCTGCCCTGTTCCATGGGATCACAGAAAAAGGATTGCGCTACGACCTGACTGTTCCTTTTGCCCGTTACGTGGTACAACATCAAAATGAGATCACTTTCCCGTTCAAACGCTTTCAGATACAACCTGTCTGGCGTGCCGACAGGCCGCAGAAAGGAAGATACCGTGAATTTTACCAGTGCGATGTTGATGTGATCGGAAGCCGGTCCCTGCTGTCTGAAGTGGAACTTGTACAAATCATGGATGACGTATTTATTGGCTTGGATATCAGTGTTATTATCAGGATCAACAACAGGAAAATCCTGACCGGACTTGTTGAGGCAATGGGACAAAGTGCCCGCTTTACTGAGATAACAGTGATCATTGATAAGCTGGAAAAGACAGGCGCCGGACGGATGTTTGAAGAATTATCAGGAATTGGTGTCTCTGCAGAAGGTTTGGGAAAACTGAAACAGTATCTCGAACTGGAGTCAG
>CAYOFK010000181.1:0-4840 GCA_964403185.1 uncultured Rikenellaceae bacterium
AACGGGATATGGAGCGGGTATATTGGTGAAGGCGCCAAAACCGTGTTGCCCTCAAAAGCTTACGCTAAAATATCCATGCGTCTGGTTCCCAAACAAAAGTCAAAAAAGATCGATAAACTTTTTGAAGATCACCTGAAGGCCATTGCTCCCGATGGAGTGCGTGTAAAAGTGAAAAGCCTGCATGGCGGAGAAGGGTATGTGAGCCCTATTGATACTGCGGCTTATCAGGCTGCCAGTAAAGCCTGTGAGGCCACTTTTGGCGAAAAACCCATTCCCGTTCGCAGTGGTGGCAGTATTCCCATTGTTTCAGATTTTGAAGAGGTGCTGGGAATAAAATCCATCCTTCTGGGATTTGGTCTCGATTCGGATGCCATACACTCACCCAATGAGAATTATCCCCTGTTTAATTTCTATAAAGGCATAGAAACCATACCCTACTTTTATAAATACTATGCTGAAATAAAAAAATAGCTGACAATCATATATTCTTACAGACCTTCAAAGTTTCATAACCTTGAAGGTCTTTTTTATATAGAAGGGAAGAATTCTGCAGGCCGGGTTCCATGGACTGACATCCACTGCTATCATATGAAATCTTCTCAAAATAGTTTAAAATATGCTGGTACACCCCCGGATATTTTCGAGACATGTTATTAAAATGTTCATAAAAACGATACATACCCCCTAAAAAACAGGGGGTGTATTAAAAAAATATATACTTTTATGCAATCATTCTTATTTAATAATTAATACAATGGCTGAACTCAGATTTAAAGCATTGCAGGAAGTATTTTCGCGCCAACCAAAAGAAGTTGTTTTTCCGTCCAATGAAATTTCGGATTATTTCGGCATGAAGGTTTTTGATAAATCCAAGATGGAAAAGTTCTTAAACAGTGAAGCTTATAACAGCGTGATCACTGCTATAGAAACAGGCACTGCCATTGACCGGAAGATGGCCGACCAGGTAGCCACCGGCATGAAAGCATGGGCAGTGGGTATGGGAGCCACCCATTATACACACTGGTTTCATCCGCTGACTGACGGTACGGCTGAAAAACATGATGGCTTTATTGAGTTTGGTGTTGACGGTGGCCTGGTAGAAAATTTTTCAGGTGAATTACTGGCTCAGCAGGAACCGGATGCATCATCCTTCCCAAGCGGTGGACTCAGAAATACTTTTGAGGCCCGTGGCTATACGGCATGGGATGTATCATCCCCTGCTTTTATTGTAGACACTACCCTTTGTGTACCTACTGTTTTTGTCTCTTATATAGGTGAGGCCCTGGATTATAAAGCACCGCTGCTAAAATCTTCAGCCATTGTGGACAAGACCGCAGTGGACATTTGCCAGTACTTTGATAAAAATGTGACAAAAGTATATGCCACCCTGGGATGGGAGCAGGAGTACTTCTTAATTGATAATGCCCTGTATAATGCCCGGCCCGATCTCATTCTTACAGGCCGGACTTTGATGGGGCACAGTTCATCAAAAGATCAACAGCTGGATGATCATTATTTTGGATCCATTCCGGAGCGTGTAAGTGCCTTTATGAAGGATTTTGAAATTGAATCATACAAGCTGGGAATTCCTGTAAAAACAAGACATAATGAGGTGGCTCCAAACCAGTTTGAGTGTGCACCGATTTATGAAGAGGTGAACCTGGCCAACGACCACAACCAATTGGTTATGGATGTAATGAAACGGATGGCAAGAAGGCACAATTTCCAGGTGTTGTTTCATGAAAAACCTTTTGCCGGAATTAATGGTTCAGGAAAACACAACAACTGGTCTCTGGCTACCAATACAGGTGTGAACCTGCTGTCCCCGGGAAAAAATCCAAAAGGGAATTTGCAGTTTCTCACCTTTTTTGTAAATGTTATTAAAGCAGTTCATGACCATCAGGATCTTCTGCGGGCAAGCATTCTCACTGCTGGAAACTCACACAGACTGGGCGCAAATGAAGCACCCCCCTCAATCATTTCTGTATTTATCGGCAGTAAACTGTCTGCTACCCTCGATGAAATTGTGGAAAAGGTAACAGACCGGAAGATGACCCCGGATGAAAAAACGGAATTAAAACTTGGCATCGGTAAGATCCCTGAAATCCTACTGGATAATACCGACAGGAACCGGACCTCTCCATTTGCGTTTACGGGGAACCGTTTTGAATTCCGGGCTGTGGGATCTTCTGCTAACTGTGCTACTGCAATGATCGCCCTGAATGCAGCTGTAGCCAACCAGTTAAAATCATTTAAAAAAGACGTGGATGCCCTGATTAAAAAGGATGTGAATAAGGATGAAGCCATATTCCAGATTCTGAAAAAATATATACTGGCTTCTGAAAAAATCAGGTTTGAAGGAGACGGATACAGTGAGGCATGGAAAAAGGAAGCCCGAAAACGGGGGCTTACAAACATCGGCAGCGTTCCGGAATCTCTCTCGAAATACCTGGCTAAGGAATCAAAAAAAGTACTCATTGGCAGTGGCATTTTTGATGAGAAGGAACTGGAAGGCCGGGTTGAGGTTGAATTTGAGAAGTTTACAAAAAAAATCCAGATTGAAGCCAGGGTTTTGGGCGACCTGGCTATCAACCATATTATCCCAACTGCCATCGCCTACCAGAATACGCTGCTTGAGAATGTTCATGGTATGAAAGGCATCTTTGCAGAAGGTGAATTTAAAGCCCTCGCATGTGCCAGGATCGATTTAATTAAAGAGATATCTGAACATGTTTCCCTTATAAAACAAAAGGTCAAAGAAATGATCAATGAACGCAGGATGGCCAATAAAATTGAAGGGAAACATGAAAAAGCCATTGAATATGATGAAAAGGTCCGGCCATATCTGGAGGATATCCGGAATCATATTGATAAACTGGAACTGACGGTTGATAATGAAATCTGGCCCCTGCCAAAATACCGGGAACTGCTTTTTACCAGGTAGGGACTGTGGATGGAATGCTAAAAAGAACTTAATGCGTATTTAGTTTCGCACCTACAGAGCGATATTAATTCTTCTTATCGGTTCTGCCAGTGTTCCACTCCGCTGAATTGGATTTATATTAATGTATTGAAAATCAAAGACCCCGGTGAGGCCAAACATTGGTAGAAAGAGATCGATTATATAACGAGCGCTCCGGCGCAGTGCAACTTAATAAAGGAATTATTTCCTTCAATATTGATGTTATGATTATGGCGCCCGGCATTATCAATCCCCCTTAATCCCGTCCGCCCGCTCAAAGCCATGCCTGCCGGCACGGCGGGCTGACCGTAAAGGATTGTTATGACCACGGCATCAGGCTGCCTGTTAACCAGAGAAAATCGTCATTTGAGGTCCAACTCCTATCCTGAGATTTGATGCTCAATTGTAAAATATCAGTGACACCATGATCATTTCAGAATGCTCGCTTCACTTTGGCCAGTCATCGTATCACTGACAGTACTTTTTTTCCCAGTCAAAAAATAATTACTTTTACCTGTACGTTCTGTAAGAAAAAGATATGGAAAAATATATAAATGTATGTGTTATAATCCTGCTCTTTTCCGCCCTTTCAACCAATGGATTTGGCCAGAAAAAAAGACTTGCAAAGGCTGATGAAGCCTTTGAGGCAGGCGAATACTATGATGCCATTGATCTGTATAAAGATGCCTATGCAGCCATACAGGACAAGGCGCTGAAAACAGAGGTTGTTTTCAGGATCGCTGAATGTTACAGGATCACCAACGCCTCAGCAAAAGCAGAACTTTGGTATAAAAAGGCCATTGGAAGAGACTACCCCGATCCGGTAGCAGTTCTCTACTACGCCGAAACACTGAAAAAAAATGAAAAACTGGAAGAGGCAATCACGCAATTTAAAAATTACAAGGATCTGGTACCGGATGATCCCAGGGGAAATGAGGGCATAACCTCCAGCGAACTGGCCATGCAATGGATGCAAAATCCTGTGGGATATGAAGTAATGGATATGAAGTATTTTAATTCCAGATACAGGGATTTTAGTCCGGCCTATGCCAGGGGGGATTACCAGTTGATTTACTTCACTTCATCCAGGGAAAATTCTGCAGGCAATAAAGCGCATGGAGCCACAGGGCAAAATTTTGCAGATATATACAGCACACGGCTCGACAGAAAAGGTAAATGGAGCGTGCCTGTTTCACTGGAGGAAAGCGTCAATACAGAATTTGAAGAAGGCACTCCGTCATTCACATCTGACTATAATACACTGTATTTTACAAGATGCAAAGTCAGCAAACGCCAGAAACTGGGCTGCCAGATCATGGTTGCCCGCCGGTCAGGCGACGACTGGGAACGGGCAGAACCTCTGAGTATCTTGCCCGACAGTATGGTGGTGGCCCATCCTGCCATTTCAGACGATGAACTCACACTGATGTTTGTATCGGATATGGGCGGCGGTGAAGGCGGTAAAGATATATGGAAGGTGAGCCGTACTGAGCGGTCAGGTGACTGGGGTGCACCCGAAAACCTGGGACCGGAGATCAATACCGCAGGTAATGAATTGTTTCCGTATCTCCATTCCGATGGAACCCTCTACTTTTCTTCTGACCGGCATATTGGCATGGGTGGTCTGGATATATTTAGTGCAAAGCAACAGGAGGATGGACACTGGACCATTGAGAATATGAGGTATCCTATAAATTCCTCTGCAGATGATTTCGGGATTGTTTTTGAAAATGATGTTGAACGGGGGTATTTCAGCTCCAGCAGGAAAGGGAAAGGAAATGATGACATTTTTGCCTTCCACCTTCCCCCACTCCGGTTCAATATCAAAGGAGTGGTGGTGGACCGCAGAACTGAACATGTCATTCCTCAGGCCATTGT
>CAYOFK010000182.1:0-4730 GCA_964403185.1 uncultured Rikenellaceae bacterium
CTAATGGCATCATTCCGTACTTGATACGGAATCTTTGTAATGTGAAAATCAGGCTCTTATGGATTCCTGCTTTCGCAGGAATGATATGTAATCTGACTTTTGAGACAGCCCCTATTCCGGGATACCCGGAACAGGTGTATGACAAGGCCGCATAATTTTCCTATCCCAGCCATGGCCTGGATAGGAAAATCAAACGTATCTTTGAATGTAAGTTGTCTAAAGTTGGGGAGTAGTTCTGTCCGACGAATAAGAGGGAGAAAGCAAAATTTATGATAAAACCAAACTGCTGAACATCAAATAAATACAAATTTGCATACGAATGAAAAAGATAATAATACTGGTTGGAATTGCATTATTGATTTCCTGCCAACCCGGACAGGAATCAAAGATCAAGGTATATGCCTGGGTCAGCGGCAAAAGGCAAGTTTCTGAGAGGGTAATGAAAGCGCAATTTAAAGACCTGAAGAAGAAAGGGGTCGATGGCATTCTGTTTAATGGCGGTCATGACCCCGAAACCTACCGGCGTATTGGTAAAATCGTTAAGCAAACGGGCATGGAATTCCATGCCTGGATCCCCACCCTGATCCAGCCGAACAATCCAAAGCTGGATTATGAATTGTATGCGGTAAACGGACTTGGGGAGTCGGCCTTTGACAAGCCGGCCTATATAGAACGGTACAAATTCCTGTGCCCTAACCATGAAGAGGTGTATGATTTTCTTGAAGACCTGTATGGGAGCGTTGCGGACCTGCCCGAAGTGGATGGCATCCATCTGGATTTTATCCGCTTTCCGGATGTGATACTTGCCCGTGGACTGTGGGAAAAGTATGGCCTGGTAATGGACCGTGAGTATCCGCAGTTCGACTATTGTTACTGTGACAACTGTGTTTCGGATTTTAAAGCGCTTACGGGCGTTGATATCAAATCCGTGGAGGATCCTTCCGGGATTGAGGAATGGAAACAATTCCGTTACGACCTGATCACCAATCTGGTAAAAAGGCTTGGTGTCATGGTCCGCTCTAAAAACAAACAATACAATGCGGCTGTGTTTCCGGGGCCCAATTCAGTTGCTAAAAAACTTGTCCGGCAGGAATGGGACAAATGGGACCTGGATGCTTTTTTCCCCATGAACTACAATGATTTTTACCTGGAGGGACCGGAATGGATCGGCACCATGTGCAAAGAATCCGTAGAGGCCCTGGATGGTAAAAAACCTGTGTACAGCGGGTTGTTCATATGTCCCGATCCTGCCAATAAGGCCAATGAACCCGATCCTGAAGGGCATGGGCTTTTACCTGAAGAACTGGAACCGGCCATCAGGGAATCCATGCAAAACGGCGCTGCAGGAATTTGTTTGTTTACCCCCGGAAGGATGACCAAAGCTCACTGGAAGGTATTTAAAAAGGCCATCTATAAAGATTATACCTTAGTCAAGTCTGTACAATAAGGATTAAACAAAATATGATCTTTTTTTCGTAAATTTACTTAAATATCCGGTTATCACTCATTTATGTAATTCAACACTCAGGCTATGAAAAAACTGATCTTTATCACTGGGATGTTTTTTTTGCCGCTCCTGATTCACGCCCAATTCGAACAAAAATTGAGTTTTAATGTCTCGGCAGGGATCTTTAAAACTTTTGGAACTAAAACTTATATTCCGGATTGGTCTGCTGACCCGGATGACAGTGAACCCTATCAAATGCCCAACTACCGGCCGGGCATCAGTATTAAAGGATCCATCCAGTTTAACATAAACAGGCACTTTTCTTTAAAGGCAGAAGTTGGCTATATGCATTCCGGAAGCTGGTCTTATTTCAGTAACGACATTAATTATTTGCATTACACTTTTTATGATACTATTACTGACGAGCTACTGGCAGAAGGTGAAAATGAACTGGATTTTACAAACCTCGGTATTGGAATAACTCCCGTCTATTACTTTTTACCTGAGAAAAAAATCAATCCCTACCTGTTTTTTGGTGTCAATATTAATTTCACAAAAGCTGCATTCAGGAGCAATGAATGGCAGGCTGAAAAGGACCTGGGAATGCTGGATCCGGGTGATACAACTCCCTGGAATGATTTTATGGAAGAAAATACAGGTCTTGGTTTGAATCCCGGAATCGGACTCCTGTACAATATGAATGAACGGCTGGGGTTTACATTTACTGCCGGGTATTACCTGATATTTCTTGATGAAAGTAACTTTAAATCCTCAGATCAGGTTGAAAACTTTCACTCTTTTACAATCCAGGCAGGAATACGTTTCAGCTTCTTAAAATCCAAAGAGCTCTGATGATGCATAAATTCTGGTTTATTCTGATGACGGGCATTCTTTTTCACGGGTCCGGATCCGCCCAATTTGGGATGAATGTGAAAAGAACCTATAATGAAACCAACCACCAGATCTACACGGCCAGATATAGTGATGGCGGTCACTTTATTGTGACTGCCGGATCAGATAATAATGTCATCATTTGGTATGCTGAAACAGGAAAAATATTCAGGACTTATGCGGATTTAAAAAAACGTCCCAATGTGGCTCTTTACAAGGAAGACAAAGGGATTCTCATTACTGGTGGTGAGGACCAGGTTGTCACCATGTGGAATCCGGAAACTCTGAAAACCATTACTTCCTTTCACGGTCACAGCGGAGCTGTTAAGTCCCTTGATATAAGCCCGGACGGACAATATCTTGCTTCAGGAAGTACAGATAAGACCGTCAGGATATGGAACCTTGCGAGCCAAAATCTGGTTTATGAACTAAAAGCACACAAAAAAGGTGTAAATAGCGTTCAATTCAGTCCGGATGGTACAAAATTAGTATCCGCAGGGGCCGGCCGCAAACTTATTTTGTGGGATCTGGAGAATGGAAACATACTGAAATCTGTTGAGGCCCATAAGGGATGGATCAGTGATGTTTCCTTTAGTCCGGACGGACAAAGTATTGCAAGTTGCGGTTACGATAAACTCATTCATATATGGAATACCAGCGACCTCCGTTTAAAGGAAACCCTTGAGGGTCATAAAGCCTGGGTTCAATCAATAAAATTCAGTCCTGACGGAAGATATCTGATAAGCGGAGGACACGATGAGTTAATAATTTTCTGGAGTATTGAAAATGGGAATATTCTGTTTCAGTCTGAAAAGCAGGGACAAATTGTTCTTTCCGTTGATATAAGTCCGATAAAACCGGACCTGATCACATCCTGTTTAATGTCTGAAGCCTTGAAAATCTGGGCCATGTATGGCATGGACCTTGCCCAATGGAAAGTAGAACCCTCAGGTACTGAAGTTGAAAAGGATATGTTGGTAAAAAAAGAAATTTTGGTTGCGGAGGACCTGGTTGGAAAAAAGAATAAAACAGATACCGGGTTAAAGCCGGGAGCAACCTACCCCTTGATCGACATTTTTAATCCTGTAATAGAGCAGGAAAGGGCCATCAACAAACTGAATGAGGTGTCTGTTATTGGTCGTGTGAGTGATCCGGCCGGGGTAAATGCATTTCTTATTAATAAAACCGTTGTCAGACTAACTGAAGCCGGAGTTTTTCAGCATCATCTAAGATTATACCACAGGGAAAATCCCATTCAGCTCGTAGCGATCAATAACAATGGTAAAATGACAGAACGAAATATCATTGTGACTTGTGAATTGCCATTATCATCGAAGGCCGGTGCAGAATCCTCAGAAATTGATAATGGTATATATTATGCATTACTTATTGGCGTTAATGAATACTACGATGAGAACATAACAAATCTGGATAATCCGGTAGCTGATGCAGAGGCCCTTAACCGGATATTAGTTTTGAATTACACATTTGATTCCGGCAATGTGATATTATTAAGGGATCCAACCCGTTCAGAAATAATCAAAACCCTGGATGACCTTAGCCAAAAGTTATCCGGGAACGACAACCTGCTAATTTTTTATGCCGGCCATGGTTACTGGGATAGCAAAGGGGATGTAGGTTATTGGTTCCCTTCGGATGCAAATCGGAATTCTACTTCTAACTGGTTCAGAAACAGTACATTAAGAGATTTTATCGGGAGTATACAAAGCCGGCATACCATATTGATTGCAGATGCATGTTTTAGCGGAGCTATTTTTAAAACCAGAGCTGCGTTTACTGAACCTTCACAGGGAATCAGGAAGTTGTATGAATTACCCAGCAGGAAAGCCATGACCAGCGGAATACTCCAGGAGGTACCGGATAAGAGTGTTTTTGTCAGGTTTCTCCTGAAGAAATTAGAGGAGAATAATGAAAAATATGTCTCTTCAGAAATTCTCTTTTCCAGTTTTAAAACGGCTATAATGAATAACAGCAACAATGTCCCTCAATTTGGAACCATTCAAAACGTTGGAGATGAAGGAGGGGATTTTATATTTATACGAAGACAGAAATAAGCTCTGCAAACGGACACCCCACTCCCTGAAAATCATCAAATTTATTTTGCCTGATTTAGTGTGTTTCTATTTAATTCCATCATCCTTTTTCTGCTTTGCTTATTGGTTAACATTCTTCTCTTCCGGTCAGGCCTGACCATTTCTTCTGATTGGAATCAAGGTCGGACCGGAATCCTGTATGCCTCGAGAGGGTGTCCAAAAAGTTCTTTAACCACGGAGAACGCAAACCTGAGGGGCTGTATCAAAAATCAGATCACAGATTATTCCTGCGAAAGCAGGAATCCATAAGAGTCTGACTTTCAAATTACAAAGCTCCG